>CAZYFL010000094.1:0-8091 GCA_964646805.1 uncultured Elusimicrobiaceae bacterium
AAGCTGAGCGCCCATCATAAGGTAGTCGTAAAAAAATTTACCGGGGTTGGCCCTGTTAGCCCCTATTCCGCCCACTACAGCCGCCAGGTGTATCACCACCTGCGGCCGTGCGTCGGCGTACAGGCGGCGCACCGCCGCCATGTCGGTGAGGTCGTAGTCACGGCTGCGGGGGACGAACACCTCTTTGACCCCGGCCGCGCGTAACTGTTCAACTACGCGCGAACCCAGGAAACCCGCGCCTCCCGTGACGGTAATTCTTTTTTTCGCCAGTTCTTTCATGCGTTAGCTGATGCTCGCTGCAAGCGAAGTTTTCACGGCAGCTGTAACCGTTCTTATCTGTTCGTCAGTAAGTTCCGGGTACATAGGCAGAGAGAGGACGGTGTCCTGAACCTGTTCGCAGACGGGAAAATCTCCCTTTTTCCCGCCCAGGCGCGCGTAGGCTTTCTGCAGATGCAGCGCCACAGGGTAGTAGATCTGGTTGGCTATGCCCTGGCCGGTCAGGTATTTCTGCACGTTGTCGCGCCTGGCCTTTGATCCGAAGCGTATGGTGTAGTAGTTGAAGGAGTGTATGCAGTTACCCGGCGCCACCGGGGTGACGCAGATATTTTTCAGTTCGGCGGCGTATTTGGCTGCCACGGCATTGCGCATCCCCGTCCATTTTTCAACGCGCCTGAGGCGCACGGAGAGGATGGCCGCCTGTACGGTGTCCAGGCGGGAATTGAAACCCTCCATTTCGTGCAGGTAGCGTACCTTGCTGCCGTGGTTGCGCAGGGCTTTAAGCTCCTCGTATATCTTATCGTCGCCGGTGATAACGGCCCCGCCGTCGCCGAAGGCGCCCAGATTTTTGGCAGGGAAGAAGCTGTAGGCGCCGCAGTCGCCTATTGATCCCAGGTATTTCCAGTCCTTTCCACCCAGTTTGTACTTGCCGGTGAAGGCCTGCGCGGTATCCTCTATTGTTTTGAGATTGTGTTTTTTTGCCAGCGCGGTGAAGGCGTCCATGTCGCAGGGCATTCCGTAGAGGTGCACCGGGATGACGGCCTTTGTCTTTCTGGTGAGCCTGCTCTCAACGGATTTGGGGTCCAGGTTGTAACTTACCGGGTCTATGTCGGCGAACACCGGCACGGCGCCGCACTGGCTTATCGTCTCGGTGGTGGCTATGAAGGTGAAGGGAGAGGTTATTATTTCGTCTCCGGGCTTTATGCCGCTTGCGATTAGCGCGAGCCGCAGCGCGTCGGTGCCGTTGGCCACGCCCACCGCGTATTTAGCGCCGTTGTGGGCGGCGAATTCTTTTTCAAATTTCGCCACTTCCTCGCCGAGTATGAAATTAGCCTTGTTAAAAACATTTTTTACCGCGGTTTCTATCTCGTCCTTGAGCGGGGGATATCCCGCCAGCATGTCTACCAGGGGTATTCTCATAATTGGCCTCCATACAATACCTGACTACGCCTCTATTGTATAAAATGGCAGCCGTGGGAAACCACAGGGATTAAGGATTTTGTTATAATCTAAACCGGATGAAAACCAGCATAATAATTCCGTCTTACAACGAGATGAAAACGCTGCCGGCTGTGCTGAAAGCCCTTTCCGGGGTGGCTCTTGAAAAAGAAGTTATAGTGGTGGACGACGGATCCAGCGACGGCGCCCGGGAATGGCTGGACAAGGCTGTTTCCGCGAAAGAATTTCCCTACGAGCTGAAAATTATAAAACATGAAAAAAACACCGGCAAGGGCGGCGCCCTGATAACCGGCTTTAACGCCGCAGCAGGCGATATCGTGATAGTCCAGGACGCTGATTTGGAATACGATCCCGGCTATATCCCCTCCATAGTAAAGCCCATAGAGGAGGGGAGAGCCGACGCGGTGTTCGGCTCAAGGCTCATCTCGGGCAGGTCGGAAACCTACAACATTCTCTACCTCTGGGGCAACCGGTTCCTCACTTTACTGGTAAACCTTTTTTTCGGCGCCAAAATGACGGACTCATACACCTGCTATAAGGCTTTCCGCGCCCCGCTCCTGAAAAAAATGCGCCTCGTCTCCACCGGGTTTGAGATAGAGGCGGAGCTGTCCTGCAAGATCGCTTTCCTGGGGCTGAGGTTCGAGGAGGTTTCAATAGTATACGCCTCCCGCTCCAGGCGGGAGGGCAAGAAGATAAATTATAAAGATGCCGTGAAAGGCGTGCTTAAAATTTTTAAGCTGCGGTTTACCCTCCGGAGGGCGGATTTTAATTAAGTGAAAGCTTTAATCATAGGCGCCTCGGGGCAGGTCGGGGAAACCCTGGTTGCGTTAGCCGCAAGGCGCAAAATAGAGGTTTACGGCACTTCCCGTAAGGGCCAGGGCTTCCTTTACCTGGATCTGGCCGATCCCGCCGGCGTAGCGGACGTTTTTGAGAAGTCCACCCCGGAACTGGTGTTGCTTTGCTCGGCGATGACGCACGTGGACGATTGCGAGCTTGACCCGGAACTGGCGCGGAAGGTGAATGCCGCCGGCCCCGCCCTGGTGGTTGAAGAATGCAGGCGTTCCGGGGCTAAGCTGGTCTATTTCTCCACCGAATATGTCTTTGACGGCGCCGGCGGACCCTACGCCGAGGAAGATCCGGTAAACCCGGTGAGCGTCTACGGTCGCACAAAGCTGGAAGGCGAGCGCGCCGTTCTGTGCCTGAAAGGCGCCCTGGTGGTGCGCACCACTGTGGTTTACAGCCACAACCCGGCCTCCAGGAATTTTATCATGCAGCTTATAAACAATCACCGCGCAGGGGCCAGGATGCGCGTACCCTCGGATCAGTTTTCTAACCCCACCTACGCCCCTGATCTGGCCGCCGCGACGCTTGACTTGGCGGAAAAGGATGCCTCAGGGATATATAACGTGGTGGGCCCCGACTGGCTTAACCGATATGATTTCGCGCTGAAAGCATGCGCGGTTTTCGGTTTTAAGCCGGATTTCCTGGAGCCCAGGCTTACGGCAGAACTCGGACAGGCGGCCGCGAGGCCTCTTAAAGCCGGGCTCAAGACGGAGAAACTGGTCCGCAAGCTGGGCCGCAGCCTTTCTCCGGCGGAGGAAAGCCTGCGCAAAATAGCCGGGATAATAAAACAGTATGAGTGACCTGCTTGAAAATTTCAGGCTTTACTTCCTGGCCTTCCTTCTGCCCCTGTTGCTGGCGCTGGGCTTTACCCCGTTGCTGCGGCTGCTGGCGCTGAAGTTCGGTCGCCTGGATGCGCCGACTGATATAAAGACGCACGAAATTCCCACGCCGTTGCTGGGCGGGGCGGCCGTTTTCGCCGCCTTCTCCGCGTCGCTGCTCTTCATGCGTTTTTACACCTCTTTTCCCACCGGTACGCTGCGCGACCTGCGGGTGATACTGCTCGGCGGAGCGGTAATGTTCTCCCTGGGATTTGTGGACGACATCCGCAAACCGCGCGGTCTTGGTTTTAAGACCAAGTTTGCCGTGCAGTTCGCGGTGGCCGGTTTAACCGCTTTCTACGGCATACGGATACACTTCATACAGCCGGATTATCTGGGTTTCGCGCTGAGCGTCCTCTGGATAGTGGGGGTTTCAAACGCTTTTAACATCATTGACATCATGGACGGGCTTTCTGCCGGACAGGCCGCGCTGGCGGCTTTCGGTTTCCTGCTTATAGCCTTTCCGTCTGAATCCATCTATGTCAATTTCGCCTCAGCGGCCCTCGCGGGCGCGGCGCTGGGCTTTCTGCCGTACAACGTTTCCTATAAATATAAGATCTTCATGGGCGATTCCGGCAGCCTGCTTTGCGGTTTTGTGCTGGCGGTGGTGGCCATGGGCACAAAGTACACCGAAGTGAACCCGCTTGGCGTTTACGCCCCGCTTTTTATACTGGCCGTTCCCATTTACGACACCATCTTTGTTTCGGTGATGCGCCTGCGCAGGGGGCATTCCCCTTTCCTCGGAAGCAGGGACCATTTCGCGCTGAGGCTTGAAAAGATAGGTTTTTCGCGCCGCCGGATTGTATGGCTATCCTCGCTGGTCACGCTCGGGCTCTCGATTTTCGCCTGGCTTATTACGCAGGTGCCGCTGGGCTGGGGCGTGCTTATTGCGGGCGTACTTGCCGTTGAATCCCTGCTGGTCGGCGCCGCAATCGCCAAAATAAAAATATAAAAGCCGGTTTTCCAGTTTTTATAAAATATAGTTTTATTCTCCCGCTCTGTAACTACTCAGGTAGCCAGAAGTCAGAATTCAGGAGTCAGAATGAGGATGGCGGCGACGAGATTTGAGGATTTGGTGGTGTGGCTGTTGGAGGCCTATTCGCAGGCTATTCTGAATTCTGACTCCTGAATTCTGGCTACCTGAGTAGTTACGTTATTTTAGCATTATCCCGTCCAGAAAAACGCTGTAGTGCACGGCCCTGGCGGAGGGGTAGGCCTCCCTGAGCCCGGAATTTATCTGCGCCAGGCAGGAGGTGGCTCCGACTACCACAGTGTCCGCCTGAACCGAGGCTATATTCCTGAGCTTGCGGTCCAGCACACGCTTAGAGATCTCCGGCTGGGTGAAAGCGAAAGCCCCTGCCCCTCCGCAGCACCAGTCGCTCTCCGGCAGTTCGCGGTAATGTTTCCCGGCTAGCTTTAACAGCACCGCCCTGGGCTCAAGCCGTATCCCCTGCCCGTGGGCCGCGCGGCAGGAATCGTGGTAGGTTACGCGGCCGGCCTTTTCCGCTGCGAGTTTATCTACAACGATTTTTTCCGGGGGGATGAACTCCAGTATGTCTTTTACCGCCAGCGCGAATATTCCGGCCCTGGCGCGCCACGCCGCATCCCCGGTAAAAAGCTGCCCGTAAGATTTCATGAAGGCGGCGCACGACGAACAATCCGCCACCACGGGAAAATCCCCATGGCGCGTTTTAAGTTCTTCGTAGCGGATTATGTTGCGGCGGGCGAACTCGCGGGCATCCACGAGGCGGCCGTAATTGTGGGCCAGCAGGCCGCAGCAGTGGTTATCTATAAAGATGCCTTCGCCTGAACTTTTTTTAAGCGCCCGTACCGTGGCAAGGGCCGTTTCCGTGAAAACATAATTGGGCCCGCACGGCGCGAAGTAAGCCCAGTTCACCCGTCGTTTGCCCTGCGGCTTCAGCTCGGAGTCTTTGCGGAGTATTTCGGAGGCGAAGCGCAGCGGCGTATTTTCTACGGCGTTCTCCGCTTCCGCCAGCCCGGGCATGCCTATGAAGTCGTAAAGTCCCATGCGGGCCGCCAGCCGGGGAAGGCCGGTCTTTTTTGCAAGGTAGGCCAGCTTCAGCCAGAATCCGAAAATACGCGGCGCGTTCAGCAGCGTACTTATGGCGGCCCGGGCAAAGAAGTTCTCACCATAACCGGTCAGGGCGCGCCTGCCTTCAAGCACTATGTCGGGGGTGGGAACCCTGGCGTAGCAGGCGCTGGAGCAGGCGCCGCAAAGCAGGCATGTAAGCAGGGATTCCGTTGCTTCAACGGGGTCCCTCGCCTGCCCCTCCACCAGCATACGCACGAACTGGTTGCGGCCGCGCGCGGAGATGGTTTCCCTGCCGGTCAGCATATAGGTGGGACAGGAGGTCCCGCAGTAGCCGCAGCGGTTGCACTGCGCGGTAGCGTCGTAAAGATTCTTTTCCCCCAGGTCAGTGATCAGAGCGCTCAGGTGCCTGTCGGCATTTTCGCGGGGGTACAGCTCGTTTATCTCGTTGTGAAAGTGGTGGACTCCCCTGGCTGCCTGGTCATGGTACGGCTCCATAGCGGTTTTAACCTGCTCTTTGCCGCCCGTCAATTTATTGTCGTTCATGGGAGTAGTCCGTGAGCTTGGAAAGGATAAAGGACGGAAAAATTTCCGTGGCTTTTTCGTGTCTTTCCCCTCTTCCTTTATCCTTTGCTTTTATACACCCACGGGTTCAGAAGATTCCGCGGGTCAAATTCTCTTTTAAGCCTGCGGTGTATGGCATCAATCTCAAAGACGTCCCAGTCCGGCGTCTCCTTAAATCGCTTCCGGCCCGGAGTCTGCCTGGCGGGGTGGAGCGAAGCGGCACAATTCAATGATCGGAGCGCGAAAGTGGCCGCTATTATGACGCCGTAAGCTCCCAGCGAGCCGCAATACAGACTTACCGCGTCATACCCTGCCACGTTCTTTACGGTTTTCCCTCCCAGCTCCAGTAGCGAGCCATCCGCCAGCGCGACCTCAAGTCCCAGCAGACACCTGCGGATATCAGGGCATACTTTTGAGGCGATCAGGCCGCCTATACTGCCTGTCAGCCGCGGGAGGTCAAGGTAAAGCCCGGCTTTCTTTAGTCGTCTGGAGAACTCTTCAAAAGACACACCGGCTTCAACCCTGGCGGTCAGGTTTTCCCTGTCTATCACGGCCTCGCCGGAAAGCTGCCGCAGTTCCAGCGGTTTGGAGCCTTCGGCGATTTCCATCAGGCGTATGCGCTCCGCCTTCAGCCGGGTGCCCAGACCCGTCACCGCGGTGCTGGTTCCGGCGCCGGAGCGCAGACGCAGTTCGTCCAATATCCCGCGCGCGGCCGGGCTTAGGGCGGCCCTGCAGGGAAACACTGAAGACGCCTCCTGGCCCGCGGGCTGGCTTCCGAAAGTTTCCGAACCCGGTTCGCCGGCGACATTCCCTATAGCCACGGGCAGTATTTTGTCGGGGTTTGCGAGGCCGGCCGGGTCAAAGGCCCGTTTTATTCCTTGAAAAAAATCCAGCTCTTCACGGCCGTAGAGCCAGTTCATCGCCACCCGCTTTTCAACGCCTACGCCGTGCTCTCCGGAAATGGTCCCGCCCAGGCGTATGCAGGACTTGAGTATCTCATAGGCGGCTTTTTTTACGCGCTTGACTTCCTGTATGTCTCGGCGGTCGAAGATTATGTTGGGGTGGATGTTCCCGTCGCCGGCGTGGAAAAGCAGGCCGGCCGTCAGCTTGTACTTTGAAATTATCGCGCGGATTTCCCTCAGGGCCTCCGGCAGGCGGGGCCGCGGCACCACGCCGTCCTCCACCAGTATGTCTGGGGCTAGGCGGGCCATGGCCGGGTAGGCGCCCTTGCGGGCGGCCCACAGCAGCGCCCGTTCGGGTTCGTCCCCGGCCACTCTGAAAGCGGAACAGGCGTTATCCGCGCATATCTTGCGCACGGTTTCAAGCTCCATTTTTATGCGGTCCGCATCGAAGCCGTCTAATTCTATTATCAGCGAGGCTTCTGTGTTGTCTGGGAAAAAGTTTGCCTTGCCGAGCCGGGCGGCGTCCATTGAAACCTTATCCATGGCTTCCAGTGCCCGGGGCAGTATGCCGCCGCTTATTATACGGGTCACCGCAGCCAGGGCGCTTTCCAACGAGAGGAAAGCCGCCGAGGCGGTCTTAATATGGGAAGGTATGGGCAGTATTCTAAGCCAGGCGTTGGTTACTATGCCCAGCGTACCCTCCGAGCCTGCTATAACGCTCATAAGGTCCGGACCCCGGTCCCGGTATGACCAGATCTTTACTCCGCCCTCCGGAGTCACCACTTCCAGCTTCTCTACGTTGTCGGAAGTGACGCCGTATTTCAGGCAGAGGGGGCCGCCGGCGTTTTCCCCGATATTCCCTCCTATAGTGGAGACTTTCTGGCTGGCGGGGTCAGGGGCGTAAAAGAAACCGAACGGCTCAAGCGCCTTCTGAAGTTCAAGATTCACCACGCCGGGTTCCACCAGCGCCAAGCGGGCCCCGGTGTCTATCTGCCGTATCTTTTTAAGCCGGGATAGGTTAAGTATGGCCCCGCCCTTGAGGGGGATGACGCCTCCGGAAAGGTTCGTCCCCGCCAAGCGGGGCAGAAAGGGTATGCCGGCTCCGTAAAGAACTTTAACCAGCGGGGCGACCTGTTCCGTGGACGTAAAGTTTATTACCGCTTCGGGCCGGGCGCGGGCCATGCCGGCATCGTAGGAATACATCAGTATCTCGGCCTCGTCCGTGCGGACATTCTCCCTGCCGACGATGATCTCCAGTTCCGTCCGTATCGCGTTAATCCTGTCGTATTTGAACATAAAAATAAGTGGCAAGGATTATTCAATCTGCCGCCTGCTTTGCCTCTGTCTTTGTAACTACTCAGGTAGACAGAATTCAGGAGCCAGAATTCAGAATGGTGGA
>CAZYFL010000095.1:0-8009 GCA_964646805.1 uncultured Elusimicrobiaceae bacterium
AGGCTTCTTCGCAGGCTATTCTGAATTCTGACTCCTGAATTCTGTCTACCTGAGTAGTTACAAATGAGGAAGGAAGCGTGCCCTGATATTATGGAACGAATAACCGGACATCCCGTTCTTCAGCCAGGGGAACGCGGCGCGGTAAGTTTTACGTTTGACGGCAGGCCCTGCGCCGGCCTAGAGGGTGAGATGATCTCAAGCGCCCTTTATGCCAACGGGATAAAAATTTTCAGTTTCCATAAAAAAGACTCCGCGCCGCAGGGTATCTTCTGCGCCAACGGGCAGTGCGCGCAGTGTTCCGTTATAGCCGACGGGCTCACGGTGAAGTCCTGCGTAACCTCCGTGCGCGAAGGGATGAAGGTGGAAACCATGCGCGGCGAAGCTAGGCTGCCGCAGGTCTCCTGCGCGGTTGAGTTCGGTCGGGTGGAGGATCTGGAGGTGGAAGCGCTTATAATCGGCGGCGGGCCTTCCGGGCTGGCCGCGGCTGCGGAGCTCGGCAAGCTCAACGTGAACACCCTGATAATAGACGATAAGGCCAGGCTTGGCGGCAAGCTGGTGCTACAGACTCATAAATTCTTCGGTTCCGTGGAGGACTGCTACGCCGGAGTCCGCGGCATAGACATAGCGGAAAAGCTCGGGGAGCAGTTGAAAGAATATCCGTCTGTTAAAGCATGGACGAATGCCGCCTGCCTGGCTGTTTTCTCCGATAAGAAGGTCGGAGTCCTGCACGGAAACAGCTATTCTCTTATAAAGCCCAGAACGATAATAAACGCCACAGGCGCGCGCGAGAAAAGCCTGGCTTTTCCCGGCAATACGCTGCCCGGGGTTTACGGAGCGGGAGCTTTCCAGACGCTGGTGAACCGGGATTTGGTGCGCCCCGCAAAAAGACTTTTTATTGCGGGCGGCGGCAATGTGGGGCTTATAGCGGCCTACCACGCGCTACAGGCCGGCATACATGTTGTGGGTCTGATAGAACTGCAGGCCGAATGCAGCGGCTACAGGGTGCACATAGATAAAATAAAGCGCCTGGGCGTACCGGTATACACCCGCCACGCCATATTGCGCGCCGACGGCGCGAACGGACTTGAAACCGTGACGATCGCGGGCGTGGACGCAAAGTTCACGCCGCTGCAGGGGACGGAAAAAACCTTCAAAGCCGACGCCCTGCTTATAGCCGTGGGCCTGAATTCCGTGGACGAATTCCACGCCCAGGCTGTTGAAGCCGGCATGGACACTTTCATCTGCGGCGATGCGGAGGAGATAGCGGAGGCATCCGCCGCCATGTTCAGCGGCAAGATAACAGCCCACAAGGTTTTAAAAACCCTGGGGGTGATGGCCGCCCCGGTACCGCAGTTCTGGTTTGACCGGCTGGAGGCGCTGAAGTCCCGTCCCGGCGCTACGGGCTCCCCGGCGGCGAAAGCGCACACAAAGCGGGTTTATCCGGTTTTGCATTGCCACCAGGAGATACCCTGTAACCCCTGTGTTACCGTCTGCCCGAAAAAATCCATAAAGCTTGCGGGCGGTAGTATAATGGCTGTTCCGCGGTTTACAGGCGACTGCATAGGCTGCTTCAAATGCCTGCTTATCTGTCCGGGACTCGCCGTAACCATGGTGGATTACAGGAAAGACCCTGAAAACCCGTCGGTGGCCCTGCCCTTTGAAATAGGCCGCGGCCTGGTAAAGAAAGGCGACAAGGTACGTCTTACCGGTTGGGAGGGCGCGGACCTGGGAAAGGCCGAGGTGCTGGACGTTAAGGATTTTAAGGCCGAGAACACGCTTATAGTGATAGTAAAGGCCTCGCCGGAGACTGCGGACCTGGCCGTTTCTCTCAAGCTCTATTCCGCCGAGGCAGGGGAGATAACCACGGCCAGACTGGCGAAGGCGGACGACAGGTCCATAATCTGCCGCTGCGAGCGGGTGAGCCTGGGGGAGATACGCCGGCTCATTCGCTCCGGCATGCGCGACCTTAACCAGATTAAGGCCGTTACCCGCGCGGGCATGGGCGCCTGCGGCGCCAAAACCTGCGCCCCTCTGCTGATGGATATTTTCAGGAGCGAGGGGGTGGATCCCAGAGAGGTTACCGCTTTTACAAAGCGCCCCCTGTTCGTGGAGGCGCCGCTAGGCGTTTTCCCTGACGTGAAATGCCGCACCGTGGCAGGGGAAAAAACCAGTTGGAGCGGGTTTTAACAGGGAAGTAATAAACCGCCAACTGCTTTGTGATCTTTGTGGTTAATTTAGTCACTTAATTTATCCGGCCGGTCATGGAGGATTTATGGTAACTGCTCAGGTAGCCAGTAGTCAGAATTCAGGAGTCAGAAGTCAGGAATGAGAACGTCGGCGATGAAAAAGGCTCCACCATTCTGAATTCTGGCTCCTGAATTCTGTCTACCTGAATAGTTACGATTTATGAATAAAAACAACTATGACGTCATAATTATCGGCGCGGGGAGCATCGGAACTCCGCTGACAATGGCGCTGGCGGAACGGAAATTTAAGACGCTGGTACTGGAAAAGGAGGCTTCTCCCGGCCAGGGTCAGAACAAGCGCGCCATAGGCGGCGTGCGCGCGACTCATTCCGACGGTTCAAAAATAAAAGTCTGCCTCAGGAGCATTGAAATCTTTTCCACCTGGCATAAGAAGCGCGGCGATGATATCGCCTGGCTGCGGGGAGGCTACCTTTTCCCCGTTTATACCGGACACGACGAGGCCGTGTTGAAGGAACTGCTGAAGGTGCAACGCGGGTTAGGGCTGAATATAGACTGGGCCGGTCCGGAGAAGGTCCGGAAACTGGCGCCCGGCATAGCCGCAGAGGGCCTGCGCGGCGGCACCTGGGCGCCCGACGACGGTTCCGCCTCCCCGTTGCTGAGCGTCAACGCTTTTTACCGTCGGGCCGTAAAGCTGGGGGCGGAGTTCCATTTTAAGGAACCGGTAAAAGAGATACTGTCTGAAAAAGGCGCGGTTAAGGGCGTACTGACCCCACTGGGCAGGTATTACGCGGGTTGGGTGGTTAACGCCGCCGGCGCCGAGGCCGCTGCCGTATCGGAGCTGGCGGGCGTAAAAGCGCCGGTAAACCCCGACTGCCACGAGGCCGGAATAACCGAGCCGGTGGAAAGGTTTCTTAAGCCCATGGTGGTGGACATCCGCCCCGGCGACAAATCCAGGAATTATTATTTCTATCAGAACAGGGAAGGCCAGATAATTTTCTGCCTCACCCCGCAGCCCCCCATCCAGGGACATGACAGGCGTTCCACTTCGGAGTTCCTGCCGGAGATCTCAAAGCGCATGATCTCTCTTATGCCCAACTTGGCCGGCCTGAAGGTCAGGCGCACCTGGCGCGGGCTTTACCCGATGACGTCCGACGGGTTCCCGATAGTGGATTTTCCGGCGGCGCTGAAAGGCTATGTCCTGGCGGTAGGGATGTGCGGGCAGGGCTTCATGCTCGGGCCCGGCCTGGGCGAAGCGCTGGCGGCGCATATAGCCGGTAAACCATCAGCGGAAGATAAGGAAATCCTGTCCGGCTTCCGGCTGGACCGCAGCTTCGCCGGCCAGGAAAAACTTAAATAAGGGGACGTTGCTTAAACGTAACTGCTCAGGTAGCTAGAAGTCAGAATTCAGGAGTCAGAATGAGGATGTCGGCGACGAGATTGTTGGAAGCCTATTCGCGGGCTATTCTGAATTCTGACTCCTGAATTCTGGCTACCTGAGCAGTTACGTTTAAACGCTTAAATCGGGAGCCTTTTTCCATGATCATTAGCAAAAAACTCCTCTTGCCCCTAGGTTTACTGCTGGCAGGCCGCGCGGTTGCGCAGCAGCAGCTTACCCTCAACTGGGACGAGGCCAGGCGACTGGCAATTGAGCACAACCCTTCGGTCAAGGCCGCACACGCCTCAATGGAGCAGGCCGGGTACAATTACCTGGCCGGCCTCAATTCCTATATGCCGCAGGTCAGCCTGTCACATGGATTTTCCCGGGGCGGCGGGGATGATTCTTCCCCCGCGAGCCGCTGGAGCGCCTCCATTTCGGCTTCCGAGGACCTGCTGAACCTGAAAACGGTTTCCAGCGTTAAAAGCAGCCGTATAGCCAAAGAAAAGGCGGAGGCCGATTATCTGTCCGCTTCGGCTTCTGCCAGGCAGGCGCTGGCCGCCTCCTTCGCGGAGTTGCTCTTCGCGCAGAAAAGGGTAGAGGTGCAGAAAAAGATCCTGAACATAAGGGTAGAGAATGCAAAGCTTATAAGGCTGAAGTATGAAGGCGGCATGGAGTCCAGAGGCAATGCGCTTTACACCGAAGCGCTGGCCGAAAACTCCGGCGTTTCCGTTAAAAAGGCGGAGCGCCAACTGGCTGCGGCGCAGCGCACCCTGCTTGAGTCTATAGGGCTGGAAGAAAATATGCCTGTAAAAGCGAGCGGCGATATAAGCGTACCGGTCTTCACGCTGGACGAGACGCGCGTGATCAGGGCGCTGGAGAGGTCTCCTTTGATAGTGTCGGCAGGAAAAACCCTGGAGTCCGCGCAGGAGAGGGTTAATTCCGCCCGTTATTACGCGTATCCCATCCTGAGGGCCAGCCAGGGCTACAGTTGGAGCGGCGGCAGAGAATTTCCGCAGGATAAGAGCTGGTCCCTGGGGCTTAGCCTGAGCGTCCCCATTTTCTCCGGAGGCCCTACCTATTACTTCAACAACCTGTCGGCCTATAAAAAAGCGCTGACCGCCGCCGAGGAGAATTTCAAAGCCGGGAGGATTTCGCTGGCCGCCTCGCTGCGCTCCGGCTACGACGACTACCTGAGCGCCGCAGAAACGGCGTTCGCCGGCGTTTCCCTGCTGAAGGCCAACGAGGAGCGTTTTAAGGAAGCCTGGATAAAATACATGGCCGGCAAGATAAGTTTTATAGACCTGGAAACCGTGGAGCAGAACTTTGTGGATTCGGATTTGAACCAGCTGGATTATGCCCGCGCGGCGCACAGCCGCAAGCTGGCCCTTGAACTGCTGTTGGGTGTGGGCGTAGAGGAATAATCACTATGAAAAAACTCATTCTCCTCCTTGTTGCGGCGGCGCTGGCCGGCGGAGGTTACTACGCTTTTAAGAAGAAGAACAGGAACGGCAAGCTCAACTATGTGACCGCGCAGGCGGAGCTCAGGGACCTTTCGGAGATTGTGGACACCACCGGCGTGGTAGCGCCGGAGAACCGCGTGGAAATACAGCCTTCCGCCCCTGGCCGGATAGAAGAGATTCTTGTGGAGGAAGGAGAGGCTGTAAAGGCCGGGGAGATTCTGGCGCTGATGAGTTCCTCCGACAGGGTGGCCATACTGGATGCCGCGCGCGCTTCGGGTGACGAACAATACAAACAATGGAAGGAAACCTACAAGCCGATAAAGGTTATTTCTCCCCTAGACGGCACGCTGATACTCAGAAACGTAGTGGAAGGCCAGACTGTGAATTCAAGCGCCGTGTTGTTCGCCATTTCCGACAAACTGATAGTTTCGGCCAGCCTCGATGAGTCCGACATTGGCAGGGTGAAACAGGGACAGCCGGCCGCCATAGTGCTGGACGCCTATCCGGACAAACAGGTGCGCGGCACGGTTTTTAAGATTCTTGACGAGGGAACCACCAGGAACAACGTGGTCACCTATACTGTAAAACTGCGCCCCGAACGCGTACCGGAGTTCTTCCGTTCGCAGATGACAGCCAATATCAAGATACGCATCTCCGAACGCAAAAATGTGCTGTTGCTGCCGGCTCTGGCGGTTACCACTAACCCGCGGGGAGAAACGGCGGTGATAAGGGAAGTGAAAGACGGCCAGCCGGTTTATGCCAGAGTGCGGACCGGCCGGAACGAGGGCGATCAGGTGGAGATAGTTTCCGGGCTGGAAGCCGGGGGGACGGTGTTTTACCAGGAAAAAACCTATACGGCGCAGAAAGATTCCGCAGGCAAGAACCCGCTGATGCCCGGCAGGCCCGCCATGAACAGGCAGACGCGCCGGGCCGTGGGCGGACAATAGGAGAAGGGTTGAAGGACAGCGGGAAACTGATTTTTTTATGATTGAAATTAAGGGCATTAAAAAAGTTTACCAGATGGGAGGAGAACCACTGGAGGCGCTGAAAGGGGTGGATCTCTCCGTAAAGGAGGGCGAGTTTGTGGCCATCATGGGCCCGTCCGGCTCCGGCAAATCCACGCTGATGCATATACTCGGCCTCCTTGACCGGCCTACTTCCGGCTCCTACAGGCTTTTCAATCGGGAAATTTCCGGGCTGGACGACGTGGAGCTCTCCTGGCTGCGGGCGCGCATACTCGGTTTCGTGTTCCAGCAGTTCAATTTGCTGCCGCGTATCAGCGCCGCCTCCAACGTGGCCCTGCCGCAGATGTACCTGGGCGAGAAGGCCCGCCCGCGCGAAGCTGAAAAATACCTGGAGCAGGTGGGCCTGGCCGACCGCGCGGGCCATAAGCCTAACCAGCTCTCCGGCGGCCAGCAGCAGCGCGTGGCCATAGCCCGCTCGCTGGTAAACGACCCCAGGATAATCTTCGCCGACGAACCAACCGGCAACCTGGCCTCGGACCAGTCCAACGAAATAATGAGCATTTTCCGCAGGCTCAACGAACGCGGCATCACAGTGGTGATAGTCACGCATGAGTCTGACATAGCCGCCTGGGCGGACCGTATTATAAAGCTGAAGGACGGCCTGATAATTTCGGACACCGGCAGGAAGGTCCCTGCGAAAAAAACAGAGGAGCCTGCGCCCCTGCGCATCCGCAAATCTTTTTTTCTCAGCTGGCGCGAGGTTGCCGAAAACATGTCCTCTTCGGTAAGCTCCATAGCAAGCAATAAAACCAGGTCGCTGCTTACCATGCTGGGTATAATTATAGGCGTTGGCTCGCTTATAGCCATGCTGGCCGTAGGCTCCGGCGCCCAGCGGTCCATACAGAAGCAGATGTCCTCCCTCGGTACCAACCTGCTGGCTGTGATGCCGGGAATGTTCCGCCGGGGCGGCGTCGGCCTCGGCGCCGGCGCCGCCCGCCGCCGTACCTTGGAGGATGCCAAAGCGATAGCGTTGCTGCCCGATATAACCAGGACCGACTCCAACATTTCCGGAAGCTTCCAGGTGGTTTATGGCGCGAAGAACCAGCGCACCTCTGTTATCGGGGTGGGCGCGGTTTACGCCTCCATGCGGAATTCCCAGCCCTATTACGGGCGCTTTTTCTCCGACGAGGAAGGCGCGCGCCTTGCCAAAGTGGCGCTGGTTGGCAACACCGTGGTGCAGGAACTTTTCGGAGAGGAAAATCCGGTCGGCAGAACTATTAAGATAGGCAGTAAGAACTTTACCGTTATAGGCGTGCTCCCTTTCAAAGGCGCCGGGGGCATGCGCGACCAGGACGACGTGATAATAATCCCCCTGCAGACCGCCATGAAACTGGTCCTAGGCAGGACTTATATAGATTCGGTCTGGGTGGAAGTGTCCGACTTCAACCTTATGCCCGGCGTACAGGAGAAGATAAAGGCGCTTATGCGCAAGCGGCATAATGTGCCGGCCCACAAGGACGACGACGTGACGCTGATGAACATGGCGGAGATGCAGACTATGCTGACCGGCACGATAAAAACATTCAGCACGCTGCTGGGCATGATAGCGGGCATCTCGCTTATAGTAGGCGGTATAGGCATAATGAACATCATGCTGGTGAGCGTGAGCGAACGCACCAGGGAAATAGGGCTGCGCAAAGCCATAGGCGCCACCAGCCGGGCCGTGCTGCTGCAGTTCCTGATAGAGGCTGTGATAGTTTCCGTGGCGGGCGGCGTATTGGGCATTATAGCCGGAGCGGCCAGCTCGCTTATACTTGCAAAGCTTTCCGGCTGGGCCGTGCATATCTCGTCTTTTTCGGTGGCGCTGGCCTTCGGATTCTCCGCCGGGGTAGGTATTGTTTTCGGCTTCTGGCCGGCAAAGAAAGCGTCTCTGCTTTCCCCTATAGAGGCTCTCCGTTACGAATAATTTGTAACTGCTCAGGTAGCCAGAATCCAGAAG
>CAZYFL010000096.1:0-7946 GCA_964646805.1 uncultured Elusimicrobiaceae bacterium
GGAGGCTTATTGGCAGGCTATTCTGAATTCTGACTCCTGAATTCTGTCTACCTGGGCAGTTACGTTTCATATGCTGTTATCCTACTACCGCAGACCGCTTTTTCTGTTGCTCCTGCTTTACACGGGCGGTATAGTAGCGTTCAAAGATTTTTTTATTAAGCCGCAGGGAAAATTGCCGTTTCCCCTGCCGCGCTCCGGCGTTCTCGTGGAAGGCCGCGTGGCGGAGTATCCGGTTGCCGCGCCGGGCGGCGCGCGGTTCACGCTTGAAACCGATAATATCTACGGGCAGCCGTTTAAGACCGGTCTGCTGGCGTACGCCGGTTCCATGGGAGGGGCTTCGTACGGGGACAGAGTATCATTTCTGGCTGACCTGGAGGTTCCGCCGGGAGCGGCAGTTCCCGGCAGTCTTGATTGGGCGCAATATCTTCTGGGCCGGGGGATAACCGCCCAAGCCCGCGTACGGGAACTGGAAGTTTCAGGCAGGGCTAATTTTTTAATACGACTGGCCAGGAGGTTCCGCTATTGCGCGCTGGGCGCTTTTGAGTCAGGACTGTCTCCCGATGCCGCTTCAGTCCTGGGCGGCGTGGTTTTGGGGGAAAAGAAGAGCGTCCCTCCGGCGTTGAAGACCGCTTTCCAGGACTCCGGCGCCATGCATTTGCTTGTGGCCTCGGGTTCAAACGTCGGGTTCGTTGTGGCCGTGGTCTATTTCCTCTGCGCCCGGCTGGGTCTCAGGCGAAGATACGCCGGGCTGGCGGCCCTGGCGCTGGCCGGTTTTTACGTTCTGGCGGCGGGTTTGGATGCTCCGCTGGTGCGCGCCTACCTTATGTTCTCGGCCGGGCTTTGCGCCTGGCTGTTGCACCGGGAGGCCGGCGCCTTCCACGCGCTGACCGCCGCCGCCCTGGCCATAATGCTGTTTTCTCCCCGTTCGCTGTTTGACGCCGGATTCCAGATGTCTTTCCTGGCCGCCTACGGCCTGACCGTGGGGCTGACGGTCTGGGGGAGGTATCTGAAGGCCGGCGGCTGGGCCGGTAAAGCGCTGAATTTGCTGGCGATAAGTTTCTTCGCCCAGCTTTGCCTGTACCCGCTGCTGGCGGTTTATTTCCATAAAATCTCTCTGGTCTCCCTGTTTTCAAACATGGCGCTGGTACCGGCATCCGGCCTGGCCATGGCGCTGGGTTTCCTCCTGGCTTTCCTCCCGGGGACGGGCTTTGTTTTTAAGGGCTTTGCGTATGCCGTGGAACTTTTTATGGAGATTTTTATAGGCGCGGTCAGATTCTTTGCGGGGCTGCCTTTTTCCTCGGTTAGCGTGGCCCAACCGTCCGTATGGTTTACGGCGGGTTTTTTCATCCTGGCTTTCGCGCTGCTTCACGCTCCGCTGCACGGTTTCAGGAGCCGCAGATTTTATTTAGCCGCCGCGCTGGGGCTGGCTTTAACGGCTTTGGGGCCGCTGGTTAAAAGTTTGACCGCGGGGACTGTTACATACAAGGCGGTCCTTTTCGGGGATTCAAATACCTCATGCGCCCTCCTCAGCGTCCCCGCCGGACTTTTCCTGGTGAATCCCGGCGTGAACGGGAAAAAACTGGCGGACTCGGTCTTTGTGGAGGGGTCACGCTCCCTAGAGGGGGTAATTTTCACCTCTCTTGAGGAGAAGAATTTCAGCGGCCTGGAAGAATTGTCGGACATGGTCGCGATACGGAAAGTTTTTATCCCGTACGGTCCGCATACGGAGGAATTAAGGCGGGTTTTAACAAAGCTGGAAAAGACGGGCGCGCGCGTTTACAAAGCGTGGCCGGGGGAATTGCCTGTGCCCGGGCTTAAAGTGGCGGCAGGCTGGGGCGGGCATAGCGCAGGTTATTCCGGTTACAGGGACGTTCTGGACTGGGAAATAGAGGCGCTGAGTATAAGAAAAGAGGGCGGGTACGCGGAGCAGGCCTGCGCCTGCCTGAAATGTCCTGCTCCTGTTTCAGTTCAAAAAGGAAAAACTGTGGCGCTGGAATTCAACCTTCCCGCTGCGGCCTGCGCTAAGTAACTTCATTTTTGTGCTTGCGGCTTTTCTGAATTCTGATTCCTGAAGCCTCAGTAGTTACCTATGGGAACAAAACCGGACTCTTTACTTTCTATTTCCGGCATCAGGAGATTGGACAACAAATTCCTCCTGTTGCTGACGGCATTCCTCTGTATCTCCTTAACCGGCCTCATAATCAGCGTTAACGTAGAGTTCAGCCTGAAGGACGCCGCCATTAAACTGCTGCTGGCGCTCGCCGCCGCCTCCCTCGCTGTTTTTCTTCTGGCTTTCCGCGCCATGCGGCGCGACCTGCTGGCCGAAATAACAGGAAAAGAGCGCGCCTCTGCCGACTGCGAGAAAATGACCGAGATAATACGGCAGGCCTCGGAAGCGGTGTTCGTAACCGAAACCGACGGCAGGATAACCTATGCCAACAAGGCCTTTGAAAAAATGACCGGCTTCACGGCGGAAGAGACCCTGGGAAAAAAACCAAACCTGCTTAAAAGCGGCGAACACCCGCCCGAATATTATGCCCAGATGTGGACGAACATGCAGAAAGGGCTTCCCTGGACGGGAAGGATAATCAATAAAAAGAAAGACGGAAATCTCTGCATTGTCCAGGCCAATACCTTCCCCCTTAAGAATTCCGCCGGGGAAACAACCGCCTATGTCTCCATCCAGGAGGACGTCTCCGCGCTGGACGAGGTTGAAGAACAGCTCCGGCAGTCCCAGAAAATGGAGGCCGTGGGGAGGCTGGCCGGCGGCGTGGCCCACGACTTCAATAATATACTCATGGTGATAGACAGCTACGCCCTGTTTATTTCTCCGGCGCGGCGCGGGAACGCGCAGGCGGAAGCGGATCTTGCGGAGATAAAGAAATCCGTGGGCAGAGCGGTAGCCCTTACGCGCCAGTTGCTGGTTTTCAGCAGAAAACAGAAAGCGGTTTTCCAGCCGCTTGACCTGCGGAAGGCTGTCCTGGAAAATGAAAAAATGATGAAGAGGCTGATCGGGGAAGATATCTCCCTGGAAATATCCGCTGCCGACAATATTAAAACTATAAAAGCGGACCCCGGCCAGATAGACCAGATACTGATGAATCTGCTGGTGAACGCCAAAGACGCCATGCCGGACGGAGGCAGGATAGAGATAAAAATCCTGCCGCATAAACTGACCCTGCCGGTCCCCACCCCGTCGGGGGCCATGCCGCCGGGCGAATATTCCGTTCTGTCCGTGAAAGATACCGGCTCCGGCATGGACAGGGAAACGCTTTCAAATATCTTTGATCCCTTCTTCACCACCAAACCAAAGGGTAAAGGCACAGGCTTGGGCCTTTCCATAGTGTACGGCATAATAAAACATCACACCGCATATATGACCGTGGCCAGCCAACAGGGGAAAGGCTCAACCTTCACGGCATATTTCCCCGTTTTAACGGAGTCCGGCCCGGAGCCGGCCAGGGCATTAGCGAAAACGGCCTCAGTCATCCCGTCCGGCATCACGGTATTCCTGGCGGAGGACGACCCCGCGGTGATGGCATCCGTAACAAGGATTCTCCGCGAGTCCGGCGCGAAGGTGAATCCCTTCACGGAACCGGCCAGAATGCTTGAATTCGCGGCAGGATACGCCGGGGACATTCAGCTTCTTATAACCGACACCATCATGCCGGGAATGGACGGCTTCGCGCTGGCGGAACGGATAACCGGCAATAGCCCCAAAACCGCCGTCATCTACATATCCGGCTACACCGACCCTGACGTTTTCAAAGGCCGGCTTGAGAAACCGGGGATAATATTTCTCCAAAAACCGTTCCGCCCGGAGCTTCTGGTTGAAGCCGTGGCGCGGGCATTGGCCGCAAAAAGGGCGGCATGAACTCCGCCCCATGACATTCTACAGAGTTTTCATCGCTCCCGACTTAAAAGACCTCGCGCCTGAATATCTTGAAAAAAGAAAAAAGGAACTGCCTGAACTTATCGCGCTTTCCGACTCCGGCGATTTTGACGCGTTACGTAAAGCCGGGCATAAACTGGCCGGTTCAGGCGGCGGCTATGGTTTTGACCGGCTGTCCGAATTAGGCAAAGAGATGGAAACCCTGGCCCAAAAGGGGGATTTACCGGGGATTGCCGGCTGTCTGTCGGAACTTAAAGATTATCTTGAGAATCTGAGGATAGTGTATGAATAAAATACTCTGCGTAGACGATGACAGGGACATTCTTGAACTGCTGACATTCACCCTTTCCGGCGCCGGTTTTGAGGTTATCCCCGTTTCAAACCCGAAAGATACCCTAGCTTACTCCGCGAAATCAAAACCGGACCTGATACTGCTTGACGTAATGATGCAGGAAATGAGCGGTTACGAAGTATGCGCGGCGCTTGGAAAACAGCCGGAAACCGCGGATGTCCCTGTTATTTTTCTTACCGCCTTAAACCAATATTCCGACAAAATGAAGGCTCTTTCGCTGGGGGCGGTGGACTTCATTCCAAAACCTTTCAGGAAAGACCGGCTTGTAGCGGTCATAAATCATTATCTGGCCAAAAAGCGCAGGTGGGAGGCTTCCTCCGCGTCTGAACCGCGCGCTACCGTCCACGCGTCAATTCAGGAGTTCAGGAAAATCCTGCTGGCGCCCGGCGGAGCCGGAGAACTGAATCCGGATGCCGTAGAAAAAATGACGTGCGCGGATGTTTACAAGGTTCTGGAAAGTCTTAAAATTCCGCCCAACGCCGCTGCTAGGGTTATAGCGGAGTTTCTCAAACTGCCGTTCATCCCGATAATAGATCCCGATACGATAAAGCTGGGAGTCCTGCCGGCCAGATTCGCGCAGGGCAACAGTCTGGTGACCGTAGCGGGAGAGGATACGGACCTGCTGGTAGTATTATCCAATCCTTTTGATTTTGAACTGACCGATTCGCTGAGTCGGATGATCCAGGAGCCGTATTCCCTGGCGATTTCCGACCCGGCGGCGATTTCAAATCTTTACCGGCTTTCCCAGGATGCCGCCGATAAGAACTCCGCGGGACTGTTCATAGAAGATCAGAAAGACCGGAAATTCAGCGGCAAAGACGGAATGGGAGAGGAACTTGAAAGTAATCCCGTGAAATATATAACAGGCAAGCTGATTGAGGCCGCGATACACGAGCGCGCAAGCGACATTCACATGGAGCCGAAGGACCTTTTTACCGCCATCCGATTCAGGATAGACGGAGACCTTAAGGAGTTCACAAAACTGAAGAAGAGCACCGCTGTTATGGCGCTGACACGCCTTAAAGTTCTTGCCGGAATGGACATAGCGGAGCGCCGCCGTCCCCAGGACGGGGCTTTCGCCGCCGTTTTCGGCGCCAGAAAATTCACTTTGCGCCTCGCGACCACTTCCACCAATTACGGGGAAAGCATGGTGATACGGCTTATTGAGCCGCAGTTAAAGCCTAAAACTCTCTATGAGCTTGGCATGGACAAGGAACAGGCGGAAACGATGCTGTTGCTTTCCGGCAAGACGCAGGGGCTGATAATAATAGCCGGCCCCACGGGTTCGGGCAAGACCACCACTATCTACAGTTTCCTGTCAAACATCGACTGCCGACGCCGCAGCCTTATCTCCGTGGAAGACCCCATAGAATTCCGCATCGCAAACGCCAACCAGCAGCAGGTGAATGAAAAAGCCGGGGTAACTTTTGATGCCCTGCTTAAATCTTCGGTGCGACAGGACCCCGATATACTTTTCCTCGGCGAAATCCGCGACAAGGCTTCGGCCCAGATCGCGCTTGACTTTTCCAGCACCGGACATCTGACCGTCAGCGCCATACACACTTCCAACGCCGCCACGGCCGTTTTCAGGATGGAGCGGCTCGGCATAAGCCGGGCCCAGATCGCGGACACGGCGCTCGCGATACTTTCGCAGCGCCTGATAAAACGGCTTTGCCCCGCATGTAAAATAATGAAGCCGGCCGATGAGGATGCCCTAGAGGTTTTTTCACGCTTTAACCTGCCCGCGCCCAGGCAGACGGCGCATCCGGCGGGTTGCCTGGGCTGCAAGAATACCGGATATGCGGGGCGTGAAGCCGTTTATGAGGTGATAGTCATGACGCCTGAGGTTTCCGAAATGATCCGTTCCGGCGCTTCGGTCTCGCAGATCAGGGAAACGCTTAAAAACAAACACATAACTCTTATCGCCGCGTCCTCGCTCTCAAAAGTAGCGGAGGGAACTATCTCTTTCCGCTGCGCTTATGAGAAAGTCATTGCCGAGGAACTGGGAGCGGCTCCGGCGGCGATGGAGGAGGATGCTGCGCCGGGCGGTGTTTATGTGGGATCGGATAAAGACGGTGTGGAGCTTAAAAAGATTAAAGCCGGAGCCGGGGCCCGCAAACGGATACTTGTGGCGGATGATGACCCGGATATCCTTGCTCTTGCCAAAAAAGTGTTTGAAGATGAAGGGTATGAGGTAACCGCAGTCAAAGACGGCATAGAAGCCGTTATGCGGCTAAGTTCCGGGAAATTCGATCTGGTGCTCTCGGATATAGACATGCCGAACCTGGACGGTCTGCGCCTGCTGGAAATCCTGAACCAGAAAAACATAAAAGTTGACGTGGTATTCTTTACCGCCAGGGACAAAGATGACCTGGAAGCGCGCGGCTTGGCCTTGGGAGCGCTTGATTACATACGCAAACCGGTCAGGAAGGAAATACTTCTCCTGCGGGTGAAAAACATATTAACCAGAAAGCAATGAGGGCGCCGGAGGCGGGGCAGGAGACTTATGAAATTTAGAACGAAACTTGCGCTTGGGACTGCGGCGGTCCTTTTTGGGACGGCTTTGGCTTTCTTCGCGTTTTTTTCAAGCCTGGCCCGCAACCTAGCGATGGAAAGGCTTGAAGAGAAGGCCAATTCCCTGGCGCAGAACTTGGCTTCCAACAGTAGTCAGGCAACATATAACGAGGACCTCTACAAGCAACTCGCCCCCCTCTTAAAGAGCCTGCTGGCAACATCAGACGCAGTTGCGGCTTCCGTATGCGACGCCTCCGGCAACGCTCTCGCCGAGGCAGGGGCCGCTATCCCTGACAGGGAGAAGACCGGTTGGAGTTTGGGCAGCCGGGGCAGGGTCTTTTCCGCTACCGCGCAGATTCTTGCCCCTGCACAGAGCCTCGCGCGCGGAGACAAACCGATCGGATCCGCGCGGGTCGTGCTTTCGGCTGAAAGGCTGGATGCCCGCATCCGGCGTATGCTGGCCTTAAGTACTGGCTTGACGGCTTTGATTATCGCCGCGGGGCTGGGCCTGACAATCGCTCTCACCTGGCGCCTGACGCGCCCTCTGGGGAGGATCCTAGAGGCGGACGCGGCGGTGGTGCGCGGGGATATAAAGAACTTTGACATCCCTGAGGCCGATATTCCGGCCGACGAGATTGGCCGGATCATGCGCTCGCGCTCGGTTATGCTCTCAAGTCTGCGCAGCTCGGAGGCGGAACAAAGAGCTTTGGCAGAGAAGGAGCGTCTCAGAGCAACGGAGCTTGAGAAAACACACATAGAGCTAAGGGCCGCCAAGGAAGCGGCGGAAAGCGCAAGCAAGGCTAAAAGTGAATTTCTGGCCGTCATGAGCCATGAGATACGCACGCCCATGAACGCTATAATAGGGATGGGAGAGCTTTTGGAAGAAACGCCGCTTGACAAAGAGCAGGGACAATATGTGCGCATCTTCAAATACGCGGGGGAGAACCTTCTGAATATCATAAACGACATACTTGACTTCTCAATGATAGAGGCCGGTAAAATAGAATTTGATAGCGTGGATTTCAATCTTGAAGAGCTGACGGGAGGGCTCTGCGAGTTTATGGCGCTTAAAGCCCATAAAAAAGGCCTGGAACTGACTTACGATGTAAGCGAAGACATCCCGCGCGTCATAGCAGGGGATCCGAACCGTCTAAGACAGGCGTTGGTAAATATTATCGGTAATGCCGT
>CAZYFL010000097.1:0-1731 GCA_964646805.1 uncultured Elusimicrobiaceae bacterium
CTTGTCGCTGGCATCCTCATTCTGACTCCTGAATTCTGAATTCTATCTACCTGAGCAGTCACCAAGTATTTCCTATAAGTTTCCCTCCTCCTCTCTCATTACTTACTATCTGTCATGCCCCATTTCCATGGATTTCAGAAAATCCTTGTTGGACTTGGTGGCGCCCAGCTTGGACATCAACAGCTCCATGGAGTCTATAGAAGACAGCGGGGCCAGTACCTTGCGCAATATCCAGACCTTGTTGAGCTCATCGTCGGTCATCAGCAGCTCTTCTTTGCGGGTGGAGGTGCGGTTTATATCTATGGCTGGGAAGATGCGGCGGTCGGAAAGTTTCCGGTCCAGGTATATCTCCGAGTTGCCGGTGCCTTTGAACTCCTCAAAGATCACATCGTCCATGCGGCTGCCGGTTTCAACCAGCGCGGTGGCTATGATAGTCAGCGAGCCTCCTTCCTCCATGTTGCGGGCGGCGCCGAAGAAGCGCTTGGGCCGCTGCAAAGAGGTGGATTCAAGACCGCCGGAGAGTACGCGTCCGGAGGACGGCGCCACGGTGTTGTAGGCGCGCGCCAGGCGCGTAATCGAGTCCAGCAGTATCACAACGTCCTTGCCGTGCTCGGTCATGCGCTTGGCTTTTTCCAGCACTATTTCCGACACCTGCACATGGCGGTCGGCCGGTTCGTCAAAGGTGGAAGCAATAACTTCTCCGCGCACAGAGCGCTTCATGTCGGTGACTTCTTCGGGGCGCTCGTCTATCAGCAGCACCAGCAGCTCTATTTCGGGGTGGTTCATGGCCAGAGAATTGGCTATGCGCTGCAGTATCATGGTTTTGCCGGTCTTGGGTGCGGCCACGATAAGCTGGCGCTGGCCCTTGCCGACGGGGACTATCAGGTCTATCACGCGGCCGGTCATCTCGTTCTTGGCGGTCTCCAGCAGAAAGCGGGCGTTAGGGTGCAGCGGCGTGAGGTTGTCAAACAGCGGCCTGTGCCCTATTTTCTCTATTTCAAAACCGTTCACGGTTTTGACCTGCAGTAGCGCGAAGAACCTTTCGCCGTCTTTGGGCGGACGGATAAAGCCGTTTACCGAGTCGCCCTTGCGCAAACCCAGCTTCTTTATCTGGGAAGGTGAGACGTAAATATCTTCGTGGCTTGAAAGGTAGTTATATTCCTGGGAGCGCAGGAAACCGAAGCCGTCCGGCAGTATTTCCAGCACACCCTCGCCCTGGACAATGCCGTTCTGTTTGGCCTGTACCTCCATAAGCTTACCTATCAGTTCCTGCTTGCGCAGACCGGAGACGCTCTCCAGATTGTGCTGCTCGGCAATTTTGACCAGTTCGGCCACGGTCATTTTCGTCAATACCGTAACATCCATTTTCGGCAAATTCGGATTCTGCCCCTGAGTCTGCCCCTGGTTCTGATTTTGAACCTGATTCTGGCCCTGGTTGGGCATCCTGTTGTTTTCCATTTTTGAATTTCCCCTTATCTCATGTTGCCGATTGTGCCTCTGTCCGTTTTCCCGGGCGCCATTGCGCGGCCGATGATTTTCCCCGGCCCCGCGCCTGCCGCTTTCCGATTCCTGCGCGGCTACCCACGATTCTCTTTCTTCCGGCTGTTGTTCATCCATTTTTAAGGAAGCGGCAGATAAATTTTATCTTCATGGCCAGTTCGCGCGGCGCACCGGAGTTTTCCAGCGCTATATCCGCCCTGGCATACTTTTGCTCGGCAGGCAGCTGGGCCT
>CAZYFL010000097.1:1831-7873 GCA_964646805.1 uncultured Elusimicrobiaceae bacterium
TTTTCCAGCGCTATATCCGCCCTGGCATACTTTTGCTCGGCAGGCAGCTGGGCCTTTACCCTGCTTCCGTACTGCGCCCGGCTCCAGCCCCGCCTTAAGGCTCTGGCTTCCAATATTTTCTCCGGCGCCGCCAGGCAGACCGTAACAGTGAAACACTCCGCGAGTCCCGCCTCAAACAGCAGGGACATCTCGACAACCGATATTTTTTTATTGGATTTGGTTATTAGCGAGTGAATTCTTTTAAGGATTTGCGGGTGTAGCAGGCTTTCAAGCCATTTCCGCTTAGCGGGCGAACTGAAAACCACGGCCGCAAGCTTTTTGTTGTCCAGTAAACCGTTTGTAAGGATTTTATCGGAACCAAACTTCCTTAGAATTTTACTATAACAAGCGGGCTCTGTCAATAGGGAAGCCGACACCGCGTCGGCTGAAACGCCCAGAGCGCCTTCCTTGATAAACAGCTCAAGCGCCAGGCTCTTGCCGGAAGCTATAGGTCCGGTCAGCCCTATAACGGTACTTCCGCGCGGTCCTATTTTGTATTTTCTACTTTGCATTTTCTTAAGCCCGCCCGCCTTTCTTCCGCGCGTATTCGTCCAGCCTGGAAACTTCAGAACGGCTCAGCGAAGCCTGGCCTTTGCCGGAAATCTTCTCCAGCAACCGGTCCACCTCCGCCTTTTCCGTTGCAGCCGGGTCAGGCCCGGTTGCAGCGGACCTTTCTCTTTCAAGCAGCCTTCCCCTCCAGCGGCGCTCCGCCCAAAGCCACAGCAACCCGGCGGCCAACCCGCCAAGGTGGGTAACGCTTGAAATTCCGGAACCCGGCCGTGAGATCGTCATTACAAATTCCACCGCGCCCAGCAGGAAAGCCATGGAGCGGGCGCTCATGGGGAAAAGGAAATAAAAATAGACCGTGGCATCCGGATACAGGAAGGCGAAGGCCCCGAGCAGGCCGTAAATCGCGCCGGAAGCGCCTATCACCGGCCGGAAAGAGCCGGGATCGATCGCGACAGTAATGAGGGCGGCTGCGGCGCCGCAGGCAAGGAAATAGGCCAAAAATTTACGGGAGCCCATCACGGGCTCTATCATACGGCCAAGCATCCAGAGCATGAAGGCGTTAAAAAGAAAATGCCAGAAATCGGCGTGGATAAAAATATAGGTTACAGCCTGCCAAAGCCGCAGCCGCCCGGTAAAATCAGAAGGCACTAGGCCGAAACAGAGGTTCAGTCCGCGACCGAAGGCCAGCTCAGCCAGCCAACCTGTGAAAATCAGGGCCGCCAGCGCCCTGGTGACCGGCGGCAGCTCCCTCAGCGGAGCCGGACTAAACCTCATATTTTTCCATATCCCGCCAGTTGGGGCCGACCTTCAGGTCGGCCTTTAAGGGCACAGCCAGCGTGTAAGCCTGCTCCATTTCCTTCCTTATAAGAACGGCTGCTTCCGGTAGTTTCTCCCTGCGCACCTCAAAAACAAGCTCGTCGTGCACCTGCAGCAGCATAAATATGTCTTTTGAATGTTTAAGTTCCGCGAAAAGCCTTACCATGGCTTTTTTAATAATGTCGGCCGAGCCCCCCTGTACAGGCGTGTTTACCGCAGCGCGCTCGGCAAAGCCGCGCAGATGCGGGTTTGAGGCCGCAAGCTCCGGCAGCAGCCGGCGGCGCCCGGCAAAGGTGGTAACAAAGCCCGTCCTTTTGGCCTCCGCCGCGGTTTTATCGCTCCACTCTTTAACGCCGGGGCAGGCATCGAAATAATACCTGATGTAATTGGCGGCCTCGGCGCGGCTTATGCCCAGTTCCCGCGACAGCCCCTGCGGGGTCTGCCCATAAACTATGCCGAAATTTATGGCCTTGGCGGCCCGGCGCATTTCGACTGTCACAAGCTGCGCAAGACAATGAAAAACTTCGGAGGCCGTGCGCAGGTGTATATCCTCCCCATTCCTGAAAGCTTCCGTTAAATTGCGGTCTCCGGAGAGATGAGCCAGCACGCGCAGGTCTATCTGCGAATAATCGGCGCTCAGCAACGTAAAGCCCTCTCTGGCGGTAAAACATTTTCTCACCAGCAGGCCGGCCTCGGAACGCGCCGGGATATTCTGCAGGTTGGGTTTTGAGCTTGAGAAACGGCCGGTGGCCGTGCCCAGCTGGTCAAAAGTGGTGTGCAGTCGTCCGTCGGGGCCGGCGGCGGCCAGCAGGTTGTCCACAAAAGAGGATTTCAGTTTTGAGATTTCCCTGAACTCCAGCAGCAACGGCACCACCGGATGTGCGGCTTTTAAGTACTGCAGGGCCTCTTCTCCGGTGGAGTAGCCCTCCTTGTTTTTGAACTGCTTCTTCTGCGCCTCTTCCAGGCCCAGGTTCAGCTTTTCATAAAGCAGAAAAGCCACCTGCTTCGGCGAATTTAAATTTACCTGTACCCCGGTCAGGCGCTCCGACTCCGCCTGCAGCCCGGCCAGTTGCCTTTCAAATCTTGACGACAGTTCGCCAAGCAGGGCGGTATCAACGGCGGCGCCGTGCTGTTCCATAGAATAAACGGCGGGCAACAGCGGTAATTCCAGTTCGCTATAAACCGGCAGCATCCCGGTTTTTTTAAGCTCCTCTTCAAGCGTAACTTCCAGATCAGGCAGGGCCGCGCAAGCCTGCGTCTTCTCTTCGTCGGAGCCGGGCAGTTGCATGGGCAGGCCAAGGCGCTCAAATGTCAGTTGCGGCAATTCCCGGCGGCGGGTCCCGGCCAAAAGCAGCGCGGCGGCCGCCTCGGTGTCAAAGAAATTTACCGGCTCAAAACCGGCAGGCAGGCCCAGCAGGCGAAGCGCGGATTTTATTCCAAAAGTTACCTTGCGGATCTTATGGTCGGACAGTATGGCCCCTGCGGCCCTGGCCGCTTCAGGGCTGAAAAAACCGGGCCGCAGTATACATACGCCCTCTTTTGCCCCTATGGCCAGGCAGTCTTCAAAAGCCGCGAAGCAGGCGCTCATGGTCAGACCCGGAAATATCTCCCCGTGGGTCTTAACCGGCGGCGCTTCGGCGGGCCTATGCTCAGCGGGCGCCGGGCCCGCCAGCGCCAATAAATCCTTGAACTCAAGGCGGCGGGCCATTTCCTCAAGTTCAGGGCCGCCGGGGGCGGCCGGCTTGAACATCTCCAGCCCTTCCTCCACCGGAGCGTCCGCCTCCAGCGTTACTAGGCGGCGCGAAAGGCGCGCATTCTCCATATCTTTGGCTACCCTGGCCAGCGCTTTGTCGGCGGCGGTGAGCGCAGGGTCCATGGCAGCGGCAAGTATCTTTTCCAGCGGCCCGTAAGTCTGCACCAGTTTCACCGCGCTCTTTGGCCCGACTCCAGCCACGCCCGGCACGTTGTCCGAGGAATCCCCTGTAAGGGCAAAATAATCAGGAAGCAGTGCGGGTGGAACGCCGTATTTTCTGCTCACGTCCTCCGGGCCGGAGAAATCGGGTGAGGAACCGTCCCAGAGTTTTATCTTTTCCCCTGCAAGCTGGGCGGCATCCTTGTCCCCGGAAACTATCACGGCCTCCAGGCCGGCGCCGGCCGCGCGGCGGGCCAGGGTGGCGATAATATCATCAGCCTCAAAACCTTTAAGGTAAACGCTTTTCAGGCCCAGCGCCTTAACCAAGTCCCGCGCGGTATTAAGCTGGCCAACAAGGCCGGGCTCGGTTTCAGAACGGTTGGCCTTGTACTCAGGGTAAATATCGTCCCTGAATGTGCCGCCTTTTGAGTCAAAACAGACGGCTACATAATCCGGCTTGCGCTCGCGCAACAGCTTAAGCAGTATGCGCATGAAGCCGTAAAGCGCCCCCACCTCCTCGCCCCTGGAGGTGGATAACCTGGGCAGGGCATGGTAGCTCCTGTGAAGGAAAGCATGTGCGTCTATTATGAAAACGGTAGGCATCAGGGGACGTTGCTTAAACGCTCTTAAATACTTAACTCTTCGCCATTTCCCTACCGTTTAGAGCCTGTTGCGGCATACCCGGAATTATACAACATTATAAACGTTTTCCCCCCGCTCCCTTTATGCCCGCCATTTCGCGAATCTCAAACAACCTGTTCCGCAGTTCCGCCGCAAGTTCAAAATTCAGATTATCCGCCGCGTCCTTCATGCGGCGTTCAACGTCCGCAGCAAGCGCCTTAATGGAAGCCTTCGGCGCATCCCACCGCGGCAGCGGTTCAGCCGCCGACAGGCCCTGCCGCCTGGCTTGTGTGCGCAACTCCTCAAATTCCGTAAACTTCCTGGTAATGCTCCGCGGTTCTATGCCATGTTTCCTGTTATAGGCCAGTTGCAGATCGCGGCGGCGTTTCATTTCCGCCATGGCCCGCGCCATACTGCCCGTAATGCGATCCGCAAAAAGTATAACCTCGCCGCACAGGTTGCGCGCCGCGCGGCCGGAAATCTGTATAAGCGTGGTCTCGCTGCGCAAAAAACCTTCGTTATCCGCGTTAAGGATAGCCACCAGCGTAACCTCGGGAATATCCAGCCCTTCGCGCAGCAGATTAATGCCCACCAGCGCGTCGAACACGCCCTTGCGGAAATCGCCGAGAATATCCAGCCGCTCCAGAGTATCCATTGAGGAATGAATGTATCGCGCCTTCAATCCCTTCTCCTCCAGCCAGGCGCTCAAATCCTCCGCCGTCTTTTTGGTCAGCGTCAGCACCAGCGTACGCTCTTTTTTGGCGGCGCGCTTCTCTATCTCCGCCGTCAGCGTCTTTATCTGGCCTGTCACCGGCAGTATCGTGATTTTCGGGTCCACCAATCCTGTTGGGCGGATTATCTGCTCCACAATATCCTCTTTGGAACAGGCCGCAAGCTCGTAAGGCCCGGGTGTGGCCGAAACAAAAACGGTGGCCGGCCGCAGAGCCTCGAACTCGTCAAACTTGAGCGGCCTGTTGTCCAGCGCCGACGGCAGCCGGAAGCCGAAGTCCACCAACGTCTGCTTGCGCGCGCGGTCCCCTGCGTACATGCCGCGTATCTGCGGCACAGTCACATGCGATTCGTCCACAAAAAGCAGGAAATCCTTATTGAAATAGTCAAACAGGCAGTCCGGACGGGTACCCGGCGCGCGGTTTGCCAGGTGGCGCGAATAATTTTCCACGCCGTTGCAGTAGCCGGTCTGGCGTATCATCTCCAGATCATAGCGCACACGCTGTCCCAGACGCTCGGCCTCAAGCAGCCTGCCCTGCCCCTTAAGTTCCGCCAGTCTTTCTGCAAGTTCCCTCTCTATCGCGGCGGCGGCGGGCGCCATCTCCCCTGCGATAGACACGAAATGCCTGGCCGGGAATACCCAGATCTCCGGTAGTTCCCTTATGACGCCGCCGGTCAGCGGGTTTATTTCCTTTATTGACTCTACGACGTCCCCCATTTCCACCCGCCAGGCCGTTTCCGCGTCGGCAGGGAAAATATCCAGGTTGGACCCGCGCAGGCGGAAGGCGCCCCGCGCAAACTCCGTCTCGTTACGCTCATAGTGTATGCTCGCCAGGAAGCGCGTCAGTTCCTTCCTGTCCGCCTTCTGTCCCCTTTTTATGTTCAGGCGCTGCTCTGAAAAATTCTTCGGCGAGCCTATGTTATAGATGCAGGAAACGGATGCCACCACCAGTGTGTCCGGCCTGGTCAGTATGGAAGTGGTGGCCTTCAGGCGCAGTTTGTCTATATGGTCGTTTATGGAAGCGTCTTTCTCTATGTAGGTGTCGCTGGCCGGTATATAGGCTTCGGGCTGGTAATAGTCGTAATAGGAAACGAAATACTCCACCGCGTTTTCGGGGAAGAAGGTTTTAAATTCGGAATAGAGCTGGGCGGCCAGCACCTTATTGGGAGAAATAACAAGCGCCGGGCGCTGCAGCCTCTCCACCAGCGCGGCCAGCGTAAAAGTCTTGCCCGAGCCGGTAACGCCCATTAAAGTCTGGCTGGCCTTGCCCGCCTTTACGCCGGCGCAAAGCGCGTCAAGCGCCGCCGGCTGTGATCCGGAAGGCTTAAAAGGAGCCACAAGCCTGAATTTGCCGGACATAGGTAACTACTCAGGTAGACAGAATTCAGGAGTCAGAATTCAGAATAGCCTGCCA
>CAZYFL010000098.1:0-7736 GCA_964646805.1 uncultured Elusimicrobiaceae bacterium
GTCTACCTGAGTAGTTACGAATTAAGTGGCAAACAATCCTTAATCCTTAATCCTTAATCCTTAATCCTTAATCCTTAATCCTTCTATGAGCCTAGGCATACTGATAATAGTCTTCAAGGGCATAGGCGACGTGTTGCTTACAACCCCCCTTTTGCGCGCCCTTAAAACAGGTCTGCCGGACTCACGCCTTTATTTTCTTACGCGGCAACCCTCGCTCAAAATACTTGAAAACAACCCCCGTCTTTCCGGGGTTTTCTGCCGCGAAGACAGGCCGCTTCCGGCCATACGCGCCGCCGGCATAGATATTTCGCTGGACCTCATGCGCTCCGCTTCCTCGGGCTTTTACGCCCTTTTCTCCGGCGCCAAAAAGCGCCTGGCCTTCAGTCATCCCGCCGGCCGTCTCTTCCATAATATTCTCCCTGTAAAAAGGGAAGACAGGGGCTACACGGTGTTTGACCGCCTGCAACTGCTGGAACCGCTGGGCATCCCTCACGCCGGGCCGCAAACAGAATTCTCATTCAAACCGGAGAACGCCGCCAGGGCCGGGGCCTTTCTTTCCGGCGCGGGAATCCGGCCGGGAACGCTCATCGTCACGCTGGACATCACCAGCCCGCGCAAACACCGCCGCTGGGCTCCGGAGAATTTCGCCATGCTGGCCGACCGCCTCTCGGCCGATTTCGGAGCCAGGGTTATTTTCCTGTGGGGCCCCGAAGAGTTGGACTATGTGAAAACAGCCATGTCCGCCGCCAAAGAGAAGCATTTGCTCTGCCCGGATTTCAACCTGTCTGACCTGGCAGCGCTGATGAAACTGGCCGGCCTACATGTCGGCGCCAGCTCCGCCCCCATGCACATTGCCGTAAGCCAGGGCATCCCAACTTTTACAGTATACGCCCCGCAGAATTCCCCGGCCAGCTGGAGTCCGCCAGGCCATCTCCATTCGTGGGCTCAGGGAGAACTCTCTTCGCTTTCTTCTGAAGCAGTCTGGGCGCGCCTTAGCGCGCATGTGAAAACCGTTAAGGGGGAGCCGGTATGAGCGGCTTTTCGCCGGAACGGTTGCGGGACCGCCTCAACCGCGGGGCTTCAGGCCGCCTGTTGCTTAAATTCTTTTCCGGCGTCTATCTGGCCGCAATGGCTGCCAGAAAATCCCTTTACGACAGCGGTCTGCTGCGCCGCAGGCGTCTGCCGGCGCCGGTGGTATGCTTCGGTAATATCTCGGCCGGCGGAACCGGCAAGACCTCCACCGTAGTAACGACAGCTCTTGAACTAGCCAGGGCCGGACGCAGGCCGGCGGTGCTGCTGCGCGGCTACAAGCGCCGGGCCGCCGCCTCCCGCGTAACGGTGCTGGCAAAAGGCAGGGCAGTCAGTCTTGAAGAAGCCGGTGACGAGGCTCTAATGCTTTACCGCATGCTTGAACCCGCCGGCGTTCCGGTACTGGTTTCTACGGACCGCTTCGCCGCCGGCACAACAGCCGTAGCGGAACTGGGGGCCGACATAATCCTGCTGGACGACGGCTTCCAGCATTTCGCTGTTGAACGCGACGCCGATATCGTGCTGGTAAACGCCACCGCCCCCTTTTCCACGGACAATGCGCTGCCCCGCGGGAACCTGAGGGAACCGGCATCGGCCCTGGCGCGGGCCGCCGCGGTTATAATCACGCATTGCGAGCAGGTTCCGCAGGACGCCATAGACTCCCTGCGCGCTGAAATCAGGGAACTCGCGCCCCGCGCCGAAATAATTGAGAGCATACACTCCCCTGAGGCCTTCATAAATCCGGCCGCCACCGAACAGATAGACCTCAACGCGCTCAAGGGGAGGCAGGCCGTCGCCCTCTCCGCCATAGGCGATCCCGCCTCTTTTGAAAATGCGCTGAAAAAAATGAAGATCGGGCTGAAACAAATCTGGCGCTACCCGGACCACCATGTCTTCACGGCGAAGGAACTGGCCGCGGCCCAACAGGCGCGCGAGGGTCTGCCGCTTATAACAACCTACAAAGACTTCGCGCGCTTCCCGGCGGGCTGGCGGGAGATTCTCGGCGGCGAGGTGCTGATACTTTCGGTGAAGATAATATTCCTCTGCAACGGCTGGAAAACTCTCATGCGCCTGGTTGAAGGCGCCGGCAGGACGGAGGACTGATGCGCGCCTGGCCGGAGAAAATCCGGAAAGGTCCCGCTGTCCCTACCGCCTTCCTGGACCGCGACGGCACCATAAACCGCGACCGCCCCGGGGTCTATGTAACCCGCCCCTCCCAGCTTAAAATTTACGCCTGGGCCCCGGCCGCCCTCAAGCTTATTTCAGCCAAGGGCTACCGCATAGTGGTGATAACAAACCAGTCCGGAGTGACGCGCGGCTACATGACGCTGGCCGGTTGCAGGGCAATAAACCTCAAACTCCTTGGCGACCTGCGCCGGGCGGGCGCCCGGATAGACGCGGTCTATTTTTGCCCGCATGCCCCGGAGGAAAAGTGCGCCTGCCGCAAGCCCTCTCCCGGGCTCCTGCTGGAAGCCGTTAAAGACAGCCCTGCGGACATGCCCCGTTCTTTCATGGCAGGGGACAAGAAATGCGATCTGTTGCTGGCCAAAAACGCCGGACTCAAAGGCTTTCTCGTGCTTACCGGCCATGGAAAGGCCGCCGCCAGAGAAGCGCATGCCTATAAAAATCTCTTCGCGCTGGCCCGCGCCCTGCCCGATTTAAGCGGGAATAAACCGTGAAAAAACGCATCCTGGTTTCACAGTTGGTTACACTGGCGCTGCTGCTGGCGGCCCGGCCCGAAAGCTGGCCGCTCTTCCGGGCGGGCCTGACAGTTATGTCCCTCGGGATTGCGGTGCGCCTTGCCGCCAGCGCGGCCATAATAAAATCCAAAACCCTGACGGTTGCCGGCCCCTACGCCGCCGTGCGCAACCCACTCTACCTAGGCACCATGATAATGGCCGCCGGTCTTATGATAATGCTTTCCGCCCCTTCGCGCCCGCTTCTTACCGCCGGGATCTGGGCCTTCGCCGCGGCGGCCTTCTATCGGATCTATTACGTCACGATACGAACCGAAGAGGTTTTTCTCCTTTCCGTTTACGGCGGGGAATTTAAGAGCTACAAAGCCGCCACTCCCGCTATTTTACCCCGCCTGCGCGGCCTGGCCGGTTTCTTTGATTTCTCAGCCTACTCGGGAGAAGTCTTCCGTAAAAACAGGGAATGGCGCGGCATGGGCGCGGCCTTCGCGCTGACGGCTTTTGTGGCGGCGCGGATAAAATATGGTTTTTAAGTTACTTCTGCCGCTTCTCCTGGCCTGCTCCCCCGCCCTGGCCGGCGAGGCCCTGCTTAGTCACCCTTACAGGGACCTCCCCCCTTCCAGCTCTTTCGCGCCGGCCGCCGTGGCAGGGATGGTGAACGGAGAGACCCTGGACTACGACATCTACTGGGGCGCTGTCCATGTCGGCAGGTCCCGCCTGAAAATAGAAAAAATGGTGGACATCTCCTCCCGTCCCGCCTGGCATATAATCTCGGAGACCAGGTCCAACTCTTTTCTGGCCAATTTTTATAAAGTGGATGACCGCAACGAATCCTGGATGGATGCCGCCGGCCTGCACTCCTACGGTTACTATAAGAAAATCTCGGAAGGCAGACACTTCTTCAACGAATGGGTAATTTTTGACAATGCCGGGGGGTGGTATTACGGCAAAAAGATGAACCGCAAACGCCAGGCGTCTGATTTTGAAGGCCCGCTGGACGGGCCTGTAAATGATATGCTTTCAGCGGTTTACCGCCTGCGCGCCATGCGGGTGGCGCCTGGCGCAAAAGTTGAGCTGGCTGTTAACACCAAACGTAACTGGCGCTTGACGATAAAAGCCGGAAAACGCGAAAAGATTTCCACCGGTTACGGGAAAAAGAAGTGCATACTGGTGGAACCCATGGCAGGCGAAGAGGGTCTTTTTGTGGCCAAAGCCGGCAGGCGCCTGCTTGTCTGGATAACGGACGATGAGCTGAAGGTGCCAATGATGCTCAAGGCCGAAATCTCCATAGGTTCCATAACAGCCAGGTTGGTCCGGCGCTCCATAAAACCCTGAAAACTTTTTTTGCAGCCCCACCTCTGATAATCCTGATCTGACGTAACTACTCAGGTAGACAGAATTCAGAATTCAGGAGTCAGAATGAAGCTGTTGGAGGCTTATTCGCAGGCTATTCTGAATTCTGACTCCTGAATTCTGTCTACCTGAGGAGTTACCGTATTTGTTATAATATTCGTGCTATGACAAAGGCTGGATTTAAGCGGCTGTCCTCTATCGTTGCGGGCTTTGGCGGGCGCAAAATAGCCGTGTTCGGCGACCTGATGCTGGACCGCTACATAAAAGGCTCCGTAAGAAGAATTTCCCCCGAAGCCCCGGTGCCGGTGGTGCGCGTAACCTCCGAATCCGCCGTCTGCGGCGGTTCCGCCAATGTGGCGGTAAATCTTTCAACGCTGGGCGCTGCGCCGACGCTGATCTCGGTGGCCGGCCGCGACGCCGCGGCTGAGGAACTTTCCTCTCTGCTGGCCGCCGCCGGTGTAAGCGCCGAAGCTTTAGTGCGCGACGGCGCGTTCCGGACCATTGAGAAAACCCGTGTAATAGCGGAGCATCAGCAGGTGGTGCGTTTTGACCGTGAATACCCCGCCCTGCTGGGCCAGGGCGCCAGGAAAGCCGCCCTAGCGGCGCTTGAAACAGCCCTGAAAGACGGCTGTCAGGCTCTTATACTTTCAGACTACGGCAAGGGCCTGCTTGAGCCCGCTACCATAAAATCCGCAATGGCGCTGGCCGCGAAACGCGGCATCCCTGTTTTCGTGGATCCGAAGGTTGAGCATTTCCAGCTTTACCGCGGCGCAGCCTGCATTACGCCCAATACCCTGGAAGCCTTCGGCGGCATGCGCCTTACGCAACGCGAAGGCCGGGAGGCCGTAGAGCAATTGGGCCGCGACATAATGCGCAGGCTGGCCCCGCGTTCGCTGCTTATTACGCAGGGCGAGCGCGGGATGACCCTGTTCACCCGCAGGGGTTCCTCCATAATGCCGCGCCATATCCCGACTCTCGCGCGGGAAGTGTACGACGTTACCGGCGCCGGAGACACCGTAATCTCAATGCTGGCCCTTGCCTGGGCCTCGGGCGCCTCCCCGGAGGAGGCCGCGCTGGCCGCCAACTCTGCCGCCGGCATCGTGGTAGGCAAACTGGGTACGGCTTCTGTGACAGCAGAAGAATTTCTTGAGAACGCAAAATCATGGATAAGAACTGCCTGATAGTAATACCGGCCCGCTACGGATCCCTGCGTTTCCCCGGTAAGGTAATGGTTTCCCTCGCCGGCAAGCCCGTGATACAGTGGTGCTGGGAGGCCGCTGTGAAGGCGGGGCTTGGCGAGGTTATAATAGCGACAGAGCACGAGAAGGTGCTGAAGTTCGCCCTTTCCATAGGTGCGCGCGCCGTTATGACCAGCGCCGGCTGCCAGTCGGGCACGGACCGCGTCCACGAGGCTTCGCGCGGAACAAAGGCCGAATTTATAATAAACGTTCAGGGCGACGAGCCTTTCATGCAAGCGGCCGCTCTGGTTAAGGCCCTTAAAAAGCTTCATGCCTCCCCCGATTGCGCCATAGGCACGGCCTGTTCGCGAATAAAGGACAGCGAAGATATAAAAAACCCCAACTGCGTGAAAGTAGCGATGAATGCCGCCGGGCGCGCCCTTTATTTCTCCCGCTGCCCCATCCCGTTCCACCATCCGCTTTCCGGACTGAAAGACTACCCGTATTACAAGCATTGCGGCTTCTACATTTACCGCAGGGAAGCCCTGAATAAATTTGTAAAGCTCAGGCCCAGCCCCCTGGAGAGGCTGGAGCGCCTGGAGCAGTTGCGCGCGCTTGAGAATGGGATGAACATAGCTGTCGCCAAAGTACCCGCGCCGGGCCCCGCTATAGACGTGCCGGCCGATATCAGAACGGCTGCGGTATTCCTGAGAAAAAGGTAACTACTCAGGTAGACAGTAGTCAGAATTCAGTAGTCAGGAGTAAGAAGTTGCAGATTATTCTGAATTCTGGCTTCTGGATTCTGGCTACCTGAGCAGTTACAGAAAAAGACTCAATAAATGACACGATATATATTCGTCACCGGCGGCGTGGTAAGTTCGCTCGGCAAGGGCATAACGGCGGCCTCAGTGGGCCGGCTCCTTAAAGCCCACGGCCTTTCGGTGACCATAGTAAAATGCGACCCGTACATAAACGTTGATGCCGGAACGATGGCCCCGTTCCAGCACGGCGAGGTATTCGTCACCGACGACGGCGCCGAAACGGATTTGGACCTGGGCTACTATGAACGCTTCCTCGGGATAGACACCACCAGGGCCAATAACATGACGGCCGGCCAGATCTATCAGACGGTAATCGCCCGCGAGCGCGAAGGCGGCTACCTGGGCCAGACCGTGCAGGTCATACCTCATATCACCGACGAGATTAAACGCCGCTTTGTGGCTGCAGCCGAGGGGTTTGACATCGCCATAATAGAGATAGGCGGCACCGTGGGAGACATAGAGAGCCTGCCTTTTCTTGAAGCTGCGCGCCAGATGCGCCCCGACCGCACCCGCAACGACGTGCTTTACCTGCATGTGACGCTGGTGCCCTACCTCAGCGCCTCCGACGAACTGAAAACCAAACCCACGCAGCACTCCGTCAATAAGCTGCGCGAGATAGGAATAGACCCGGACATCATAGTCTGCCGCGCGGAGAAACCGCTGGCCCGCGACATCAAGAACAAGATAGCCCTTTTTACCAGCGTGCCTAAAGAAGCCGTGATAGACGCGCCCGACTCCCCCTCCATCTACGATGTGCCGTTCCTCCTGAAGAAGCAGGGCCTGGATGAGCAGATAATGATGCTGCTGCGCCTCAGGAGCGACAGGTGGGATTTTGAGGAGTGGAGCGATTTCGTGCAGCGCCTGAAAGCCGCCGCCTCGGCCGCGCCGGTGCGCATAGCCATAGCCGGCAAGTACACCAGACTGAAGGACTCCTACAAATCCCTGGTGGAGGCCATACAGCACGGCGCCGTAGCCAACGGCGTCAGGGCCGAGCTGGACTACGTGGACGTGGAAGAAGAGGATTCCAGGGAGCGCCTGGGCAGGGCCGACGGCCTGATAGTCCCCGGCGGTTTCGGCGACAGGGGGATAGAAGGCAAAATTGAGGCCGTGCACTGCGCCCGCGAGAACAACATCCCGTTCCTCGGCATCTGCCTCGGCATGCAGTGCGCCGTCATAGAATTCGCCCGCAATGTTCTGGGGCTGAAGAACGCCCATTCTACGGAATTCAACACCAAAACGCCGCATCCGGTGGTAGACCTGATGACCGCGCAGAAGGGCGTGAAGGAGAAGGGCGGCACCATGCGCCTTGGCGCCTGGCCCTGCTCTATAAAAACCGGAACGCTGGCCCGCAGAATCTACGGCTTAGCCAACATCTCGGAGCGTCACCGGCACCGCTACGAGTTCAACCTGAAATACGTGCCGCTTTACGAAAAAAAGGGCATGACGGTAAGCGGAGTAAACCGGAAGATAGGCCTGCCCGAGATGGTGGAGATAAAAAAACACCCGTGGTTCCTAGGTGTGCAGTTTCACCCTGAATTCAAGTCCAGGCCGCTGATGCCGCACCCGCTGTTCTTCAGCTTTGTGGCGGCGGCGGTGAAAAATAAAAAGAAATAGGGAGTTCGTTAAAGAATAGTAACTGCTCAGGTAGCCAGTAGTCAGAA
>CAZYFL010000099.1:0-7672 GCA_964646805.1 uncultured Elusimicrobiaceae bacterium
CGTAATTCATCTCCACGTCAGATTTCTGCGACTCCAGAAAAAACGAGTCCACGTCTAATGTCACACGGGGCAGTTTACACGCGCGCACCACCTTGGCGGCCGTCACCAGTTGTATACGCCCCAATTGATGGACCGTCTTGCAACCATACCGCCTCAGCCATTCCCCCAGCGTGTTGGCCGCCGGCAGTCCGCCCCATAATTCACAAAGCCCCTCGTCGCCTTTCAATAAAGACACGTTGTCCAGCGCTTCCCCGCCCGACTGGATCAACCCCATCAGCGCGAACGCGCTTTCGGCCGGCTTATACCCACGCGCCCGCTCCTTCAACGGCAATGCGTTGAACTGTTCTTCCAACCCGAGATTCTTTGCCATCCCCAGCAGCAGCGGCAAGCCGGCAAAAGACGTTATGGCCTGCTTCGTCGTTGTGATTTTGAATTTATCAAGATTCTTTGTTATCATTTGGTTGTACCTCGTGGACTGAATTTGCGTTTTGCCTACGAGGTACATTTTATTTATTTATGGAGGCTGTGCGGTAAAAAAATCACTGACTTTGCCGATTTATTACAATCCCTTTATTTGAGCCTGATTTTTCACCGTTTTGGTGAAAGTCCAATAGACGCTTTCTCGTCGCGGGTTCAAAAGTTACGTGAGCTTTTGGGGGCAAGGCCGCAGACTCTTCATGGCTGTCATGTTGCTGTAGCCGTAGCTGTTTATAAACGCGCTCAAAAGTGGTTTAATATAGTTGCCATGCTCAAAAAATTCCTTGAATCACTCATAGGCTCAAAAAGCGAGCGTTCGCTTAAGACCGTGCAGCCCGTGGTTGACCGGATAAACGCGCTGGAAGAAGAAATTTCAAAACTTTCGGACGCCGAACTGCGCGCCAAAACAGGGGAATTCAAGGAGAGGCTCGCGGGGGGCGAAACCCTTGACGATCTGCTGCCCGAGGCCTTCGCCTGTGTGCGCGAGGCCTCAAAGCGCGTGCTTAAAATGCGCCACTACGATGTGCAGCTCATCGGCGGCATAGTCCTGCACCGCGGAAAAATAGCCGAAATGCGCACCGGCGAAGGCAAGACCCTCGTGGCCACGCTGCCCTGCTACCTCAACGCCCTCACCGGCAAAGGCGTACATGTGGTTACCGTCAACGATTACCTGGCCAGGCGCGACAGCCAATGGATGGGCCCGGTGCACGAATTTCTCGGCCTCACCGTCGGCTCCGTGCAGCACGACATGAAGAACGAGGAACGCCGCGCGATGTACAACCGCGACATCACCTATATCACCAATAACGAGGTCGGCTTTGATTACCTGCGCGACAACATGGTGGCGGACAAAGAGGAGCGCGTGATGCGGGGACGCAACTACGCCGTGGTGGACGAGGTGGATTCGATACTTGTAGATGAGGCCCGCACCCCGCTGATCATCTCCGGCATGCCGGAGGAGTCCACCGATAAATATTACATTGTCAACCGCGTGGTGCCTCTGCTGACCCCTCGTTTCATAACCGAAAAAGAAGAGATAGACGCCAAGCGCGACGGCATGGACCTGGGCAAGGGATTTGACGCCGTGGTAGACGAAAAAAGCCACACCGCCACCCTCACCGAGGAAGGAGTGCACAAGGCCGAAAAAATACTCGGCGTGGGGAATATTTACGACGATGTTAATTCCGAATGGGCCCACCATATAACGCAGGCCCTGCGCGCCCACCATCTGTTCCGCAAAGACGTGGAGTATGTGGTCAAGGACGGGGAAATAATGATAGTGGACGAATTCACCGGCCGCCTGATGCCGGGCCGCCGCTGGTCCGACGGTCTGCACCAGGCCATAGAGGCCAAGGAAAGCCTCCGCATAAAAGAGGAAAACCAGACGCTGGCCACCATCACATTCCAGAACTATTTCAAGCTTTACAATAAACTGTCCGGCATGACCGGCACCGCCATGACCGAGGCCGACGAATTCTGGGAAATTTATAAACTTGAAGTGGTTGAAATCCCTACGAACCAGCCCATGGTGCGCAAAGACTCGCCGGATCGCATTTATCGCACCGAGCGCGAGAAAAATAACGCCATTGTGGCGGAGATAGATGAAAGATGGCGGCGCGGCCAGCCCATGCTGGTGGGCACCCGCTCCATTGAAAAGTCGGAAAAGTTTGCCGCCATGCTGCGCACCAAAGGCATACCGCACCAGGTCTTGAATGCCAGGTACCATGAGATGGAAGCCCAGATTATAGCCCAGGCCGGTCGCAAGGGCCAGGTGACCATAGCCACCAACATGGCCGGCCGCGGCACCGACATCATACTCGGCGGCACCCCGCCCGAAGAAAGCGAGCATAATTACGTTAACGAGGTCGGCGGCCTGCACGTTATAGGCACCGAGCGCCACGAAAGCCGCCGCATAGACAACCAGCTGCGCGGTCGTTGCGCGCGCCAGGGCGACCCCGGCTCTTCCGTATTTTATGTTTCTCTTGAGGACGAGCTTATGCGCCTGTTCGGCTCCGAGCGCATCTCCGTCATAATGGAAAAACTCGGAATGGAAGAAGGCGAGGTTATAGAGTCCTCGCTGGTCAGCCGCCAGATAGAGGGCGCGCAGAAGCGCGTGGAGGGCATGAATTTTGACGCCCGCAAGCAACTGCTGGACTACGACAATGTGATGAACAAACAGCGCCTAGCGGTTTACGAGCTGCGCAATATAATCCTGGACGGGATAGGCGTGGCCGACCGCGTGAAGCGCATGGTGCACGAGGCCGTGGAGGAGCAGCTTGACCTGAACGCCCCGCAGGAACAGGCCGCGCAGTTGTGGAACCTGGAGGCGCTCAATATTTACCTGAAGAAGACCGCCGGTTTTGAAATGTCATACACTCCGGACGAGACGCACGGCCTTACCCGGCCCGTTCTCGGGGACGAGGTGATGAAGCGCGTGGATGCCGCCTACCAGGGGCGCTTCAACGATTTCGCCGAGCGCAATGTGGATTTCGCCGAGTTGCAGCGCGTGCTGCTGCTGCAGATAATGGACCATATCTGGAAGAATCACCTTTTTGAACTGGACCACCTCAAGAAGGGCGTGGGACTGCGCGCCTACGGCCAGAAGGACCCGCTGATAGAATACCAGAAGGAGTCCTATTCCCTGTTTGAGGCCATGCTGGCCCGTGTGCGCGACCAGATGGTGGAATACGTTTTCCGTATACAACTGCCCCCGCGCCCTGTAGCGCGGCCGATAGCTGTAGAGGGCGCGCCGGAGGAGGCCCAGACCAAGCCGCAGGCTGCGGCGCCGAAACCGGTTTCCAGATTCGCCAACGTCAAAATAGGCCGCAACGACCCCTGCCCCTGCGGCTCCGGCAAGAAATACAAGAAATGCCACGGGTCGGGATAAAAAGTTGCCAATATTTAAAAATGCGGTTTTTTACGCTCTTTGCCTGGCTTTGCCGCCGGTAGTTTTTGGTGGGGATTTCAGGGACGAGACCATATATTTTGTAGTGACCGACCGCTATGCAGACGGAGATCCTTCCAATAATAATATCTATGGCGACGAATACCGCCCCGGCGAGCTGAAATATTACCAGGGCGGGGATTTCCGCGGCCTTATGGACAACCTGTACCACATACAGGATATGGGTTTCTCCGCGATCTGGATAACCCCGCCGGTTATGCAGCCGCCCGGGCGCTACGTCAACAGTTCGCAAACCTATGATGCGGCCGGCTACCACGGCTATTGGGCCTGGGATTTTTCAAAGATAGACCCGCACCTGGAATCCAAAGGCGCCGCCTACCCGGATCTGATAAAGGCCGTTCATTCAAAAGGGATGAAACTTATACAGGATATTGTGGCCAACCACGGACATGGCGGCGATGCCCACCCTTCCGTAAAGTGGTACGCTGAACGCGGCAAAGTGCGGGGACTTGGGCGCGAATATGACTACTACGCCGACAGCCAAAACTGGTTCAACCGCAAGGGGCCGGTAATAGCCGATCTGCTGGACTTTAACGACGAAAACACGGAGACGCTGAAGTGGCTTGCAGGGATTTACCTTGAATACAGGGACATGGGCGTGGATGCCTTCCGCGTTGATACGCTGGTCTGGATGAGAAACGAATTCTGGCGGGATTTCGCCTCCGCCCTGCACGCCGGCAAAAAGGATTTTTTTGTGTTTGGCGAGGCCTGGAGCAGGGATGACTTCGCCCTGCTGGGGGCATATACAAAATTATCTCCGGGCGATCCCATGAACAGCGGCATGAGCGTGATGGATATGCCGCTGTCCTCCATGGGAACCTGGGGGCCCATGGAAAAAGTTTTTAAGGGCGGGGATTACACGCAGGCCGACGAGATACTTAAACATGACGCGGTTTACAAGGATGCGACTTACCTGGTGACCTACCTGGACAACCACGACAAACCGCGCTTCAACGGGGTAGCGAATGACGGTACGCCCGCCACGGCGGAGCAATATTTCGACGCGCTGAACTTTTACTTTACCGCGCGTGGCATCCCCTGCGTCAACTACGGCACCGAACTGCGCATGCCCGGCGGTAGCGATCCCGACAACCGCAGGTTCTTTGGCCCGGAGGGGATGAAGCAAGCCAGGGCTGATCCGGTGTATAGCCATTTGAAAAAGCTCAATGCCATAAGAAGATCGGCGGCGCCGCTTAGGAAGGGTGCGCAAAGCCGCCTTCTGGTTGCCCCGCACCAGTACGCCTTCCGCCGGGATTACGGCGGTGAGACCGCGGCCGTCTTCCTTAATAAGGATGAAAAAACCGTAAAGCTTGAAGCCGCCGGCCTGCCCGACGGGAGCTACAGGGAACTCTATACCGGCGCAGAGCTGGAAGTAAAAGGCGGCGTAATAGAAACAGAAGTGCCGGCCCACGGGCTGAGAGTTTTCATGAAGGGTAAAGTAAAAGACAGCCCATGGGCGGTTTTACGTTGAGGCGATAATGTCCGGATCTTCCCGCTTAAATTCCTTCGGCTCGCGCTCGGTGCTTCCTTTGTCGGAAGGAAGCGTGGAATATTACCGCCTCTCAGCCCTTTCCGGCCTGGCGGGTGTGGACCTTTCCAGCCTGCCCTTTACTATAAAAATCCTCCTTGAGGGCGCGTTGCGCTGTGAGAACGGCCTGGAAGTTAAATCCGACGATATTCTGAACCTGGCCCTGTATAATGCGAAATCCCCGGCCGCCGCCGAGGTCCCTTTTATGCCGGTGCGCGTACTCATGCAGGACTTTACAGGCGTGCCGGCGCTGACGGACTTGGCCGCGCTCCGGGACGCCCTAGCCCGGCTGGGCCGGGATCCGCAACAGATCAATCCCCGTATCCCCGTGGACCTGATCATAGACCATAGCGTGCAAGTAGACGTCTACGGCGTTCCGGGGGCGCCGGCCGTGAACGCGCGCATGGAGTTTGAGCGCAACCGCGAACGGTACGAATTTCTGCACTGGGGCCGGAAGGCCTTCTCTAATTTCCGGGTCGTCCCTCCCGCTTCCGGGATTTGCCACCAGGTGAATCTTGAATATCTCGGAAAAGTAGTCTGGCGCGTTATGGAAAACGGCGCGGAAACGGCCTGTCCGGACACGCTGGTGGGCACGGATTCGCATACCACTATGATAAACGGCCTTGGCATCCTCGGGTGGGGTGTGGGCGGAATTGAAGCCGCGGCGGCAATGCTCGGACAACCCGTATTTCTCCGGTTACCGGAAGTTATCGGCGTCCGTTTCGCGGGCGCCATGCCGGCCGGCTGCACGGCAACGGACCTGGTGCTTACAGTCACACAGAAGCTTCGTAAAAAAGGAGTGGTGGGGAAATTTGTGGAATTCTTCGGGCCGGGTCTCTCGTCGCTTACGCTGCCGGACAGGGCCACTATCGCCAATATGTCTCCGGAATACGGAGCCACCTGCGGCTTTTTCCCTGTTGACGCCGAAACGCTGCGCTATCTGCGGGCCACCGGCCGCACGGAAGCGGAAGTGGAACTGGCTGAACGTTACTGCAGGGAACAGGGACTGTTCCGTACCGATGCTACGCCGGCCCCCGTGTTTACGGACACCGTAGAAATAGATCTCTCCGGGGTCGCCCCCAGCCTGGCGGGACCCGCCAGGCCGCAGGACCGCATCGCGCTGAAAGATGCCAAGTCCTCCTGGCGGCGGATTCTTACCTCTCCGGCCGAACAGCAGGGCCTTTCCGTGCCGGAGGCGGAGGTCTCAATGAGAGCGCGAATACGCTATCCGGACGGCTCGGCTGGAACCGTCGGCCACGGCGGAGTGGCGATCGCCGCGATTACAAGCTGCACCAATACCAGCAACCCCAGGGTGATGATAGGCGCCGGAGTTATGGCCAGGAAAGCCGTCCTGGCCGGCCTGACGGTAAAGCCCTATGTAAAAACCAGCCTCGCTCCCGGCTCCCTGGCCGTAACCCGCTATCTCAATGCCGCCGGCCTCACGCCCTATCTGGAGAAACTGGGTTTCCATACGGTCGGCTACGGCTGCACCACCTGTATCGGCAACAGCGGCCCCCTCCCGGCCCACGTCGCGCAAGCCGCCGGCTCCCTGGCTCTTGTCGCAGTGCTATCCGGCAACCGGAATTTCGACGGACGGATCAATCCCCTCTGCAATGGTTCCTTCCTGACTTCACCCCCGCTAGTGTTAGCATATGCGCTTTCCGGCACTATGGATTTTGACTTTGAAAAAGAGCCGCTCGGCCGCGGCCCTGAAGGCCGCGACATTTTTCTAAGGGATATCTGGCCGACCGAAGCTGAAATCAACGCGCACCTGGATACCGCCTGGGACCCGGCGGTTTTTCGCGAGGTTTACGCGAATCTCTTCACCGGCAACAGTACCTGGAACGGAATAGGGAGCGCGGACGCTCCGGTCTATCCGTGGAACCCGGCGAGCGCCTACCTGCGGGAGCCTTCTTTTTTCAAGGGCATGACGGAGGAGCCGACGACTATCGCGGCTGTGCGCGGCGCGCGGGCGCTTGTCCTGTTAGGCGGTTCCGTTTCCACCGACCATATCAGCCCGGCCGGCTCCATTGCCGCTGACAGCCCGGCCGGCCGGTATCTCTCGGAGCGGGGCATCGCGCCCGAAAATTTCAACTCCTACGGATCCAGACGCGGCAACGCCCAGGTTATGACGCGCGGGACTTTCTCCAACAAGCGCCTGCGCAATCTCCTTGTGCCCGGCGCCGAAGGCGGGGTAACGCTGCACCAGCCCTCCGGCGCGAAGCTGACCATATTTGAAGCCGCGGAACGTTACAGAGAGGAAGGGGTTCCGGTCGTGGTGCTTGCTGGCGCCGATTACGGTATAGGATCCAGCCGCGATTGGGCGGCTAAAGGCGTTTTTCTGCTAGGGGTGCGCGCGGTCATTGCCGAATCTTTCGAACGCATACATCGCTCCAACCTTGTCGGCATGGGGGTGCTTCCGCTGCAATTTCTACAGGGAGAAGACATCGGATCCTTAAAATTGACGGGCCGCGAAACCTACACTATTCCGTCGGACGATACCCTTGCGCCCCGGCAAATACTAAAAGTGGCCGTTGAAGCGGAGGGCGGCGCGCCGCGTTACTTTGCCGCGCTTTGCCGCATAGATACTCCGATTGAGCTTGAGTATTTCCGGCACGGCGGAATACTGCACTATGTGCTCCGCAGGTTGGCAAAAGACATGAGCATAACGTGAACTAATGAACCACATTAATATTGTAATA
>CAZYFL010000100.1:0-7647 GCA_964646805.1 uncultured Elusimicrobiaceae bacterium
ACTTTCACGGCTTCCCAGGGCCTCCTTTTGATGATACCCAACATGTACAAGATCGCCGGCGAACTCACCCCGACCGTTTTTCATGTTTCCGCCAGGGCCGTGGCCACCCACGCTTTATCCATTTTCGGCGACCATTCCGACGTCATGGCGGTCCGCCAGACCGGCTGGGCGCTGCTCGCCTCAGCCAATCCTCAGGAGGCCATGGACTTCGCGCTTATCGCGCAGGCCGCCACGCTTAAAACACGTGTGCCTTTCCTGCACTTTTTCGACGGCTTCCGCACCTCCCACGAGCTTAACATGGTTGAAGTCCTCTCCACGGAAATCATGCGCGACATGCTCGGCGAGAAGCTGATAGCCGGACATAAAGCCCGCGGTCTCAACCCGGAACGTCCGCAGTTGCGCGGCACGGCTCAGAATCCCGACGTGTTTTTTCAGGCGCGTGAGGCCTGCAATAAATTCCACGATGCCGTCCCCGCAATGGTGAAGGAAGCCATGGGCCAGTTTGAGAAGCTGACCGGACGCAAGTACGGCCTGTTTGACTATGTGGGCGCGCCCGACGCGGACAAAGTGGTGATAGTGATGGCCTCCGGTGCGGACACCGTGGAAGACACCGTGAATCATCTGGTAAAGAATTCCGGCGCCAAAGTGGGCTTGCTGAAAGTGCGTCTCTACAGGCCCTACTCCGAAGTTGATTTTATAAAGGCCCTCCCGAAAACCGTGAAAAGCATCGCCGTGCTTGACCGCACCAAGGAGCCGGGCTCCATAGGCGAACCGCTGTTTCAGGACGTGGTTACCGCCTGCGCCAACGCCTTCAAAACCGGAGCCATTAAAGAGTTCCCCGCCATAGTCGGCGGGCGCTACGGCCTCGGCTCCAAGGAATTCACCCCGGCTATGGCAAAGGCCGTTATAGAAAATCTCTCCGCCGGCAAACCCGTATACGGCTTCACTGTGGGCATCAGGGATGACGTAACCAATCTTAGCCTGCCGTACGACGCGGACTGGACCACCGAGCCTGCGGACACCTTCCGCGCGCTGTTCTTCGGCCTGGGTTCCGACGGTACTGTCGGTGCCAACAAAAACACCATCAAGATCATCAGCGAAGAAACCGGCCAATACGCGCAGGGTTACTTTGTTTACGACTCCAAGAAAGCCGGCTCCATGACCGTCTCCCACGTGCGCTTCGGCAGGAATTATATACGCGCGCCGTACCTGGTTTACAAGGCCCGCTTCATAGGCTGCCACCAGTTCAGCTTCCTAGGACAATACGAGATGCTGGACAAGGCCGAGGACAACGCGGTATTCCTCATCAACAGCCCTGTTGACGCCTCCGAAGTATGGGACCGTCTGCCGATAGAAGTGCAGGAGAACATTATAAAAAAGCGCCTGAAGGTCTACGTCATTAACGCCTCCAGGATAGCCGATAGTACCGGCATGGGCGGGCGCATCAATGTGATTATGCAGACCGCCTTCTTCGGCATCTCCGGCGTATTGCCGAAGGACGAAGCCATCGGCGCCATCAAAAAGTCTATTGAAAAAACTTACTCCGGCAAAGGCGAAGAGGTGGTGAAAAAGAATTTTGCGGCCGTGGATCAGACGCTGGCCGCCATACAGGAAGTTAAGGTTGGCGGGCTTACCTCAAAGATTACGCGTACCTGCGCGGTTGAGGGCTTCCCGCCCCTAGTGCGCAACACGCTGTGTGAGATGCTGGCCTCCCGCGGCGATGAGCTCCCTGTGTCCGCCATGCCCGTGGACGGAACCTTCCCCACCGCCACCTCCCAGTACGAGAAGCGCAACATAGCTCTTGAGTCCCCGGTCTGGGACGAAGCGCTGTGTATACAGTGCGGCATCTGCTCGCTTGTCTGCCCCCATGCCGTTATCCGCGTGAAGGCTTACGATGGGGCGGAATTGTCCAAAGCCCCCGGGACATTCAAATCGGCGGAAGGCCGCGGCGCCCTCAAAGGGCTGAAATTCACCACCCAGGTGGCCGTGGAAGACTGCACCGGCTGCGGCGCCTGCGTGTACAACTGCCCCGCAAAGGAAAAAAAAGAGGGGAAAGAGACCGGCCGTAAAGCCATCAACCTCTCCCCGCAGTTCCCGCTGCGCGAGACCGAGCGCGGGAACCTGAAGTTCTTCCTGAGCCTCAAAGACCTGGGTTCGGCTAAAGTCAGCCGCAATACCGTGCAGGGCAGCCAGCTGGTAAGACCCCTGTTTGAGTTCTCCGGCGCCTGCGCCGGCTGCGGCGAAACTCCCTATGTTAAGCTGATGACGCAGTTGTTCGGAGACCACATGACCGTAGCCAATGCCACAGGCTGCTCGTCCATCTACGGCGGCAACCTGCCCACCACGCCCTACTGCACCCGGGAAGACGGGCGGGGGCCGGCCTGGTCCAACTCGCTCTTTGAAGACAACGCGGAGTTCGGCCTGGGTATGCGTCTGGCATACGACAAGCTGGGCGGGGAAGCCCGTGAGATACTGACCGTCATGAAAGGCGGCCGGCTTACGGCGCAGGCCGTCCTCGCCGATGAAATACTTAACGCCAGTCAGGAAGACTGGGTGTCCATAGAGCAGCAGCGCGGACGCGTGGCAGATTTGAAGAAAACCCTGTCCGCCACAAGCGGAGAACAGGCCGCGCGCATGCTTACCCTGGCCGATTACCTGATAAAGAAGTCGGTCTGGATATTAGGGGGCGACGGCTGGGCTTACGATATAGGTTACGGCGGACTTGACCACGTGCTGGCGACCAACCATAAAGTGCGCGTCATGGTGCTCGATACCGAAGTCTATTCAAACACCGGCGGTCAGATGTCAAAGTCCACGCCTTTGGGCGCGGTAGCCCAGTTTGCGGCGGGCGGCAAACTGCTCCCCAAAAAGGATCTGGGCATGATCTGCATGACCTATGGAAATATCTACGTGGCCCAGGTAGCCATGGGCGCGAACTATCTGCAGACCGTTAAAGCCCTGGCGGAAGCTGAAGGCTTCAACGGACCTTCCATAGTGATAGCCTACAGTCATTGCATAGCGCACGGCATAGATATGGGCGCGGGCATGAACCAGCAGAAAAAAGCGGTGGCCTCAGGTCGCTGGCCGCTCTACAGGTTCAACCCGGCGCTGAAGGCGCAGGGCAGGAATCCGCTGACCATAGACAGCACGGCTCCCAGCATCCCTGTGTCCGAATTCATGCTGAGTGAAAACCGGTTCCGCTCTCTGCACAAGACAAACCCGGAAGTGGCAGCCCGCCTCATGAAGCTGGCCGAAGAGGAATACAAATGGCGTCTCAGCGTCTACAAACAGCTGGCTGCGATGAACTGCGAGGTACCCAAAGTTGAGGAGAAAGCAGCGGTTTAAGGAAAAACTTCTCTGATAGGCACAAAGGCCCAGCAGGGCATAGGCCTTAATAATTTCCCTGCCTGGGCCCTTTGGCCCTGATAGAAAATTACGCGCCGCGCTATACTTTACGTGTGTCCTCCTTCTTGTCCCTGAATCGTGTCGCCTTGCTCCGTTCCGCGCTGTTCCCGCTTTTGGTTCCGTTTTCCCTGCCGGCGTTATATGCCCAGACAGCCGCCTACACGGAAGAGAGGCCCGTAACACAGATAGCCCCGCAGTTTTCAAAGACCGAGCTGAACTTTGCAAAAACCGACCCGGACTATTTCACCATCAATCCCGATTCAATCAAACTCAAACTGGAAGAGGTGAAGGAAGAGCCGGACATTAACTATGTCACGCTCCAGGAGCGGCCACACAAGGATTTGTCCGGCATAGCAGTTACGATAGAGAAGATAGTTAATGTTGCCTCGAAAATCTGGCAGATAGTAGAAAAGAACGTCCCTGCAGTTGATATAGAAACCAAATATGCCGCAGCTTACCCTGAGGGCATAACCTCGGCCTCGCAGTTGGCGCAGTGGAGCAGTCCCAAGAGTTATGTGTACGGCTTTCACGCGGAGAACCTTTACGGTTCGGTAATGGTGAAATGCAGGTATAAGGTCACCTATACCTATAACGGGGCATATAAAGACAGGGGCAGGTACCTTACCGCCGTCACAGTAATCCCCGAAACGGTCTCCGTAGGCTGGGGCTACAGGTTCTACATGTCTGCCTCGGTGTCAGATTCAACGATTGCCAACGTGGGCACGGATTTGGACCCTGTTGCGGCCATGCAACTGAAGCTTAACTGGAAGATGTCCACTGCTGTTAGTGAGGTTAACGGTGTCAGCGTTGATTATATGCAGGGGGACGGATTCTATGAAGAAATAGCCAATCCCTGGAAGGTGGAGCGGAAGATGAAGGACATGAAAGCCGCCTCCCCGCTGCTCACCACGGAGAAAGTCTTTTGAACCGCCGCCGACGATAGAAAAGGAGGAAGTTACAAATGAAGAAATTACTTGTGATAACCGCAGCCGTAACAGCGCTGTTCGCGGGCCGGATTTCCGCAGCGGATAACCTGGACCCCGGGTACTTCGTAATAGACGAAAGTTCCATAAGGATAGAGGAGATAACGGACAGGAGCGGCGCTATACCCAATGAACTGCCCAAGCCTCCCTCGGGCCCTCAGATCAATCCGCCTATCGTCCCCCCAGTCAGCGGCATGGCAGTTGGCCCTCAGGCCGGCTCCAATAATACCGTCAACGGGATAATCAACATTGTCGGCGCTATAGACAATATAGTGAATCTGGTGGAAAAGATCTGGAACATCATAGAGAAGAACCAGCCCGTGGTCAACATAACCACCAACTACGCCAACGCCGTGCCCCTCGGCACCAGCCACTGGACACAGTTACAGGGCTGGAGCAAACCGGCCACCAGGAAGTACAACTTCTCCTCAAAGAATCTCTTCGGAAGCGAAGTTGTGAAAGTCACCTACCAGGTGCATTACACCTATCAGGGCAACTTTCAGGGCAAAGGCAAGTTCCTCACCGGCGTAACGATTGAACCCCTCAGCGTGACCACCGCCTGGGGTTACAAGGTAACCTTGGTGTCCGAAGTCCCGGATTCTACGGTAGCCAACGTGGGTACGCACGAAGATCCCGTAGCCTCCATGCAGGTGCAGCTCAAGTGGATAATCCACACCACCCTGAAGGATATCACCTCCAAGGCCGTTTACTACGTGCAGGGCGACGGACTCCTGCAGGAGATAGGCACACCCTTCAAGAACGCCCAGGAAATGAAGAGCAAGAGCAAGGTTGATGCCGCGACGATTCAGATAGCCACCCTTGGCTACTAATACTACTGTGCGAAGTTTGCCAAAACAGAGCCGTCATACCGGCGAAAGCCGGTATCCAGGGTACAAAACGGCTTTTAAAACCAGTTTTACTGCCTGGACCCCAGCTTTCGCTGGGGTGACGAGAGCAAAAACGGTGACTTCGCACAGTAGAGCTAAGCTTCTATTCTATTTCTTTTAGTTTGCGGAATAATTCAAGCTGCTGGGGGGAAATTTTATCCGGGAGGGCTAGGGTTACTACGGCGTAAAGGTCCCCGTGGCCGCCGTCTTTGCGGGGCAGGCCCCGGCCTGAAAGCCGCAGCTTCCGGCCGGAAGAGGTGCCGGGCGGGAGCTTTATGGTAACAATTCCGGAGGGGGAAGGGACTGAAATCCCGGCGCCGAGAGCCGCGTCCCACGGGAATACGTCCACCTTTACGCTTAGGTCGTCGCCGTCTATTTCAAAGCGCGGGTCGGGCAACAGGCGTATCTTCAGGTAGAGGTCCCCGGCGCTGCCACCGGTCTCCTTGCCCTGGCCGCGTAGGCGTATAGTGGCCCCATCGCGCAGGCCTTTAGGAAGCTTTACGTTTATTTCTTTCGTTTCGGTTTTGCGCCCGGCCCTATAGCTGAACGACAACTGCTTATGGCCGCCGCGTATAAGATCCTCTACCGAAAGTTGAAGCTCGGCCTCCATGTCCATTTGTGAACGGCCGCCCGCTCCTTCTTCCATGCCGCCGAAACCGCCTGTCTCTTGTGCGCCCCCGAACATGTCCTTAAAAAAATCGCTGAACTCGCCGAATTGCTCAAAACCGCCGCCCTGCCCACCCGGATAATGGCGTTGGAAACCGCCCGGTTGCCGACGCTGCTGATAACCGCCGCCAGGAGGGGCCCGGTAGCTCTGTCCGCCCTGCCAGTCTTTACCCAGTTGGTCGTACATTTTCCTCTTCGCGGGATCAGAGAGCGCTTCGTAGGCCTCGTTAATTTCCTTAAACCTGCCCTCGGAGATTTTGTTGCCCTGATTGCGGTCAGGGTGGTGTTTAAGGGCCAGCTTGCGGTAGGCTGACTTTATTTCAGCTTCGCCGGCGGTTTTAGTCACCCCTAAAAGGGCGTAGTAATCTATATAGTCCGACATTTATTTCAGCTTCAGGAGGAAGAGGGCGAGGAAGACGCCAAAAGCCAGCATAACCCAGCGCTCTATGACGCTTTCCGAAATTCCCGGAAGCATATGGTTAAGCGCCCTTGCGGTGATTACCGCCAGCGCGACAGCGCACCAGAAAATCCAGATACTGGCGGTTGAAACAGGCGCGGCGGGGGGGGGCTGCCGAAGCTGGGGCGATGCGGGAGTTTCCGGCGCGTCCCGGCGTTTGTCCTGGTTTTTTTGCATATTATTTTTTCGCTGCGAAAGAGATGTCCTGGAAAATTACCGTAATCCCAAGCTCCTGGCCCTCGTGGTTCTTTACGAGCATGGTGCTGTAGCCGATGATGAGGGGTGTGTTGGCGTGCATGATGGCTATCTCCGCGCGACGCACACATTTGCCCGTTTCAATAGTTTCCTTGATCACTCCTTTAAGGGCGGGGAAGTCCGAGAAAATTTCAGCATACTGCATGTCGCGGCAGCAGGTTTCAAAATCCATGCGCAGTATCTTGCCGGCCATCGGGTTGAGGTAAACCACCTTGCCCTTCAGATCCACGCTTATTAAGCCGCCGGTCAGATTATCCAGTATGCATTGATAATATTCCTGGATGTTTTTAATCACCGGGATATTCTACAAAAAAATGCCAGCATCGCACCGCTGACCCGGCACACACAGCACTTGACGCGACTGCCCCGGGCCTGGTATCCTGACTGTAATGCATTGTTAACATTTGTTAACATACGTTTACAATATGACGCCAAAACTCTCGCGAAGATAATTGATTACAAATATCTCGCGGCCTACGAGAGACCGGAAAATAACAGAAGCGGAAGCGCTGAAATTGGCGAAGATCACCCGGCGCTTTTTTGAATGGATGGAATCCCTGCTGGCCGCGTGACGCAGGGTATCGGCGTCCCCAAGTTGCCGAGGAAGCTGAGAATTGGTTTTTTTGAGGCAAAGGTTTTTTTGCTATACTTACAGACAGTTCTTTATATTCGCCGGTAGCTCAATGGTGGAGCATTCGGCTGTAACTAAAGTTGCAGCTTCCGCGGGAAACCGCGGTTGAAAAATCAGGTGAATTCAGGGAAACCCAGGTCGGAAAACCAGGGCAATCCTGAGCCAAGCCCTGGGGCTCATAAAGTTCAGGGAAGGTGCAGAGACTATCCCGCAAGGGAGTACTTCCCCCGGCGTTTAGGGGGTGGGAAGCGCCTGAGTCCGTAATCCGTGCAAGCGGGTCGGATATGATATAGTCCAAGCCTTGAAGCAATTCAAGGGCCCTTGTAACCGAAGGGTTGCTGGTTCGAGTCCAGCCCGGCGAGC
>CAZYFL010000101.1:0-7607 GCA_964646805.1 uncultured Elusimicrobiaceae bacterium
CCTGGCGCGAAGTTGAAATGTTTTCCTCGCGCAGTGAGATCCGCGCCCCGTGGGGTGGGATAGCTGTTATCCACAGCTCAAGGATCAGCGCGGAAGGCGGATCTGAAAGGCTGGAAAAGCTTAAACTCCAAGCCCGGAAAAAGGCGGCTGAACTGGGCGCCGACGGGGTGATAATGGCCGTGGACTCCGCCTCGGCCGGCCCCCAGTTGGGCGTTTATCAGGAGCCGGAGATTTACCTGAGCGCCCTCGCCATAAAATATGTCACAGCAGTCTCCACCGATCATGGAATTCTGTCGCTTCGCTCCACCCCTGCCGCAAAATAAGATACGCATCTCCCTTGACCGCTCCGAAGCGGTCAGTTGGCGCGGCCGGGGAATAGTAATAGACCTGTTCAGGTTCTCCAACACTATTTGCGCCCTTCTGGAAAGCGGCCGCCGTGACGTGAAGGTTTACGCCACCCCGGCGCTGGCTTTAGCGGCGCGCCGGCTTGTAAAGGACTCGGACCTGTTTTCCGAAATAGACCTCGGCCCGGGAGTGGATCGGTACGACAATTCCCCTTATGCCGCGCTTTACGGTTCCGACCCTTCCCGGCCGGCGCTTTCAGTTACTAATTCCGGTTCCACAGCCGCCGCCTCCCTGCTTTTGGCCGAAGAGATATTGGTGGCCTGCTTCGCGAATTTCCCCGCGCTGATTTCCTACTGTCTCGCCAACCCGAAGTCTACGCTTATCGTGCCCGCTTGCCTGTTCTACGACAGCCGCCATGTGGAAGATATGATCTGCGCCCGCGCGCTGGTGGAGGAGTTGGAAGGGCGTGACGCTTTCCCGCAAGCTCTGGAGGAAATACACGCCAGCGGAAGGGTGCTGGATTTTATGGCCTCCAGGCCCGAGACCGGCAAGCGCGATGTGGAATTGGCGCTTAAAAAAGGCTTTATAAAGGCCGTGCCGAGGATAAAATTCAAGGCCGGCGCGGGGATAGTGGACAATGTTGCAGGGATGAAGGGATGAGGGATGAAAAAGAAGAAAGCGGTGGTTTTGTTTTCGGGGGGGTTGGATTCTACCACAGCTCTGTACTGGGCGGCGTCGAAGGATTATGAATGCCTGGCGGTGTCTTTTGACTACGGGCAGCGTCACTCCTCCCGCGAAAATGCCGCCGCCCGCTCCATCGCCCGATGTCTCGGGGTTAAACTTTACGAAATAAAACTGGACTTCCCCTGGTTTCAAACCAACTCGCTGGTGAACGGAAAAATGAGGCTGCCTGACGTTAAACTTTCGAAAATAGGCAGGAAGGGAGATATTCCCTCAACTTATGTTCCGGGTCGCAATCTGGTTTTTGCTTCGGTCGGGTTTTCGCTGGCTGATGCCGAGGGCGCAGGGGCTGTGGTGCTCGGGCCCAATGCGGTGGACTACTCGGGCTACCCTGACTGCCGCCCGGTTTTTTACCGCGCCCTTGGAAAAGCCGCCGCGCATGGCGCCGGAAGCGGGGCCGGGGGGAAGAGAATAAAATTGTTTACGCCCCTTATCAGACTGAGCAAGGCGGCCATAGCCCGCCTTGCGGTAAAGCTCAATGTCCCGCTGGAGCTTACCTGGTCCTGCTACCGCGGCGGCAGGAAACCCTGCGGACATTGCGACTCATGCAAGCTGCGGGCGAAAGGCTTTGCAGACGCGGGGCTGAAAGACCCGGCATTAGGGAAGTAGCAGGTGGAGCGGACGGATAATGAAAAATTTAAAGGCGCCGGTGGCTGAGATATTCTGCTCTATCCAGGGGGAGGGTCTTTACTGCGGGCAGAATCAGGTCTTCCTGCGATTTGCCGGCTGCAACCTGGCCTGCGGTTATTGCGACGAGCCGGCCGCGCTGGACACTGCCGCCGCCGAAATTATGACGCCGGCTGAGGCAGCCGCAGCGGTTATAAAACTGGCCCGCGCAAAAAGGGCTAAAACCGTTTCGCTCACCGGTGGGGAACCTCTCTTGTACTGGAAGTTTATAAAGGCGGTTGCGCCGACTCTGAAAAAAACCGGGCTCGTCCTGCACCTGGAAACGAACGGTGTGCTTTACCGGGAGCTTTCAAAAGCGGCCGCCCTGGCGGATGTTATAGCCATGGACATAAAACTACCTTCCGCCACCGGTCATAAATCTTTCTGGGCGGAGCATAAAAAATTCCTTGCCGTAGCCCCCGGAAAAACTTTTATAAAAACCGTGGTCACCTCAAAAACCAAAGCGTCTGATTTTAGAAAAGCGGCGGACTTGGCGGCCTCGATATGGCCCGGAGTCCCGTTTTTTATACAGCCGGCTACGGCCAGACGCAGGAAGGCCCGCCCTCCGTCGGCTGAATTTGTGGAGGAGGCCCGTCGTTACGCGGCCTCAAAACTGGCCGCGGTAAAAGTGCTGCCTCAGCAGCATCCCGTTTGGGGAGTTAAATAAAAGATGAAGGATGAGGGCTGAGGGAGGGAAAATGAGCGATGGAACTTTTATAATTGACTGCCCTATCTGCAAGGCACGCATTGAGGTGGATAAAAAGACCGGCAAGGCGCTGCGCCACTGGGAAAAACCGGAGGTCAGGGAAGGCGCCGACCCTATGCAGGAGGCCTTCAGAAAGATGAAAGAGGATAAAAGCCGCCTGGACAGCTATTTTTCCAACGCCGGCAAGTCCATGGAAAATAAAAAGAAGGAACTGGAAGAGAAGTTCGAAAAAGAAAAGAAGCGCATAAAGGATTCAGGGGACACCTCAAGACCAATAAATCCGATGGATTTGGATTAACAGTCTGCTCAAAATACCTCCGAGTGGGGTTTTTCAGCAGACTGTTAACGGCAAGTTATAGGAAATTCAATGGCAATAATCCACAAAATAAGTTATCCTATGTTTCCAGGCCCCCCCGGTTTTTGTTATGGCAAAAACCCTCCAAAAAATCTAAAATATATGCCGCATGCATAAAGACTTGCGGGAAATACTTATCTCCGGTGCCCAACTGGACGCGGGCATAAAGAAACTCGGCGAACAGATTTCAAAAGACTACGCCGGTCGCTGCATTACCCTGGTGGGAGTGCTTAAGGGCTGTGTGTTCTTCCTGTCGGATCTGGTAAAGAACATCTCGGTGGAAACCCGCCTGGACTTCATGATGCTGTCTTCCTATTCCGGTACGCAGTCCACGGGAGTGGTGCGCACCATCCTGGACCTGAAAGAAAATATAGAGGGACGCGAGGTCTTGATAATAGAAGATATTGTGGATTCCGGCCTGACGATGAATTACATGCTGCAGAACCTGAAAACCCGCCTGCCCAAGTCGCTTGAAATCTGCACTCTGCTTGACAAGCCCAGTTGCCGCAAGGCCAATGTTCCTATAAAATACGCCTGCTTTACCATCCCGGACAAATTCGTGGTGGGCTACGGACTGGACTATAACGAGAGATATAGAAACCTCCCGTGTATCGGCGTTCTCAGCAAGGAAGCGCTACATTAGAAGGAAAAAAAATATGCCGCTGAAAAAAAATTTAAGGCAGCTCCTGTTCTGGTTCCTGGCTTTCACGCTTTTTGTGGCGATTTACCAGAATATGAAGGGAGTGGAGAAGGAGCATCAGATTCCCTATTCCGAGTTCAAGCAGAAACTGCGCGACAAGCAGATCTCCAGGGTAAGCGTGCGCCAGGACCTGATAAAAGGCGAATTGAAAGAGGGCGACAAGAGAGTGATTTTCAAGACCATCCCGATGTCCGATCCCGGGCTGATAGAGGACATGGAGGCGGCTGGCGTGGGAAATTTCGCCGCCGAGGCCGACCGCGGCTGGATAGCCGGACTCATACTCAATATCGGCTGGATACTGATTTTTGTTTTTATCTGGTGGTTCCTTTTCATGCGCCAGGCCCAGATGGGCGGCAAGCAGGCCATGGCCTTCGGCAAGTCCAAGGCCAGGCAGCAGGACCTTAAAAAACAAAAAGTTACGTTCAAGGATGTGGCCGGTTGCGACGAGACTAAGGAAGAGCTGAAGGATATAGTAGACTACCTGAAGAACCCCAAAAAATACCAGGCGCTGGGTGGAGAACTGCCCAAGGGCGTATTACTTTACGGACTTCCCGGCACCGGCAAGACCCTGCTGGCGCGCGCCGTGGCGGGCGAGGCCGGTGTGCCTTTCTTCACAGCTTCGGGCTCCGAATTTGTCGAGATGTTCGTGGGCGTGGGCGCCAGTCGTGTGCGCGACCTCTTTGAGAGGGCCAAGAAGAGCTCCCCAGCCATAATTTTCCTGGATGAACTGGATGCCGTGGGGCGTTCCCGCTTTGCCGGCATAGGCGGCGGGCACGATGAGCGCGAACAGACCCTGAACCAGATGCTGGTGGAGTTGGACGGCTTTGAATCCAAGGAAGGCATAATCCTGATAGGCGCCACCAACCGCCCCGACGTGCTGGATACGGCGCTACTACGGCCCGGCCGCTTCGATCGGCGCATAAACGTGCCGATACCCGACATAAAGGGACGTCTTGAGATCCTGACCGTGCACGCAAAAAAAGTGAAGCTCGCCTCGGATGCAGATTTGGCCGTGATAGCCCGCCATACGCCCGGTTGCACTGGGGCGGACCTGGCCAACATCGTAAACGAGGCCGCGATACTCGCCGCCAAGAAAGAGCAGAAATCGGTGGACTTGAAGGACCTGGAGGAGGCTATTGAGAAGATGTTGACCGGCCCGCAGCGCAAGTCCCGCATAATTTCAGAAAGTGAAAAGAGAGTAGTGGCTTACCATGAGGCCGGCCACACCCTGGTGGCCAAGACCCTGCCCGGTTGCGATCCGGTGCACAAGGTGACCATAATCCCGCGCGGACCTGCGCTGGGCTACACCATGCAGATGCCGTTGGAAGACAAATATCTTACCTCCAGAACGGAGATCATGAACCGGCTTTGTGTGTTGCTGGGCGGCCGCGCCGCTGAGGAGATAGCCATAGGCGAGATAACCACCGGCGCCCACGACGATCTGGCCAAGGTGACCAACTATGCGCAGAAGATGGTGCTGGAATTCGGCATGAGCGACAAGATCGGTCCGCTGTCTCTTAAAAAAGACGAGTCCGAAGTGTTCCTGGGCCGCGACATAATGCGCCAGCCCGCCTACTCCAACGAGACCGCCCGTATTGTGGACGAAGAAATAAAACGCATAATCAACGATGCCTACATGAAGGCGAAGGCTACCCTTACCGGCAACCGAAAGGCGCTGGATGCTATAGCGGGGCGCCTGATTGAAAACGAAGTGATCGACGCGATCGAGATAGACTCTCTGATGGCCGCCGCCAAGCCGGCCTAAAGAGACAAAGGCTAAATGTATCTGCAGTACGCTAAAAACCTTGCGGATATCACGGTGGTGTACTATATTGTATATCGCCTGATATTGTTGCTTAAGGGTACGCGCGCCATGCAGGTTATCTGGGGAGTCTTCGTCCTGGCCGTGGTTACGGCCGTGGCCAAGGCGCTGAACCTTCCAGCCACCGTCTGGCTTGTGGGGCAATTCTGGGTAGCCGGCATTGTGTTGTTGATAGTCGTATTCCAGCCCGAAATACGCTTCGCTCTTGCCAATATCGGCTCAAACCCGCTTGGCAGGGTGATGGTGTCGCAGGAGTACCGCTTTATAGGCGAAATGATGGAGGCTGTCCGTTCCGCCGCCGCGGAAAAAATGGGCATGCTGATAGTGCTCGAGCAGGACATGGGACTGCGCGATATAATTGAAACGGGGGTGCGCATAAACGGCGAGGTTTCCAAGGAGCTGTTGCTGACGGTTTTCCACATAAACACACTGTTGCACGACGGTGCGTCCGTCATAGCCAGCAACAGGCTGGTGGCCGCCGGCTGCATACTGCCGCTGACCGAACAGCAGGAACTTTCCAAAATACTCGGTATGAGGCACCGCGCCGCGTTAGGCCTGAGTGAAGTGGCGGACGCCATTATAATCATAGTTTCCGAGGAGACCGGTACGCTGTCGGTGGCCCGCAACGGAAAGCTGCAGCAGGCCGTGGACCCCAAGGACCTTGAGGCCATGCTGTACCAGCTTTATCGCTCAAAGGCCGAAAAGACGCTGCTGCGCAAGACGGCCAGGCCCGAAACCGCGTCTTCCGCGCCTCCGCAAGCCTGATATGAATATTCCTGAACTCTTTATCCGCAACTGGCAGATAAAGCTACTGTCCCTCATAATAGCCCTGCTCATCTGGTACTTCATAACCGGGCCGGAGTTACCAAAATAATTTTATGCGGAGAATCTCCATATATGCGCACAGGGGCGGGATGCTGAACGCCCCTGAGAACACTGTGGAGGCCTTTAAAAGAGCCTTTTCGGATGGGGCGGACGCTGTGGAATGCGACATACGCCGCACCGCCGACGGGCAGTTCGTAGCCTTCCACGACTCCGGCGCGGGAAGAATCTGCGGACGAAACTGGGAGATTTCCGCCACCCCCTGGTCTCATCTGAAAAGCCTGCGCGTACTGGGGAAAGAACCCATCCCCCATCTGGACGATATCCTTAACCTGATGATACTGCGCCCCGCGAAGGAATTTTATTTTGAAATGGCGCTCAAAAGAGAATCCGACGCCGCTGATTTGGCCCTGCAGATAAAAAGAGCCGGCGTACAGGGCCGCGCCTTCCTGCTGTCCTTTTCCTGCCGGAGGAATTTCCTTGCGGCCGCGCGCGCAGCCGTGCCCGGAGTGGGCCTGGCGGTTATGCCGCTTTTCCCTTCCGCCATGCTTAACACGGCCGTGAAAGCCGGGGCCTCAAAGGTCTGCGCCGGCTGGATAGACCGGCCGCTGGCAAAACAGTTTTTTTACTTCGGGGCTTCAGTCTTTGAGTTTAAAAAACAGGCGGAGGAGGCCGCCCTGGCTGGAGTTGAGATTTCAGCGGGCATAGCCAACCACCCGCGCGACGTGCGCCGTCTGGCCGGGCTGGGCGCGCGGGCCGTCTGGACTGATGATGTTCCCATGGCGATGAAATATGTTTAAAAAAATACTGCTGGTGGACGACGACAAGCTGGCGCTGAGTTCTACCAAACGCTATCTTGAGGGCCGCGGCTTCAACGTTGCGGCGGCGGACAACGGCGCCGGAGCCGTGGCCATGGCGCGCGAGTCAAAACCGGATCTGGTTATAACCGACGTGCAGATGAAGGGGCTGGACGGCTTTGCGCTTTGCAGGGCCATAAAGGAAACGGAAGGGTTTACCGGAATTCCGGTTATAATAATCTCGGGCAGCAAGATCAGCGAGGAGGACATCCTGGCCGGTTATAACAGGGGCGCCGACGATTATCTCCTTAAGCCTTTTTCATTCCCTGTGCTGCTGGCCAAGCTGAAGGCCGTTATGAAGCGTTACGAGGGCGTAGCTGAAAAAGCCGAAAAAATAAAAAAATCAGGGATGGTGATTGACCCTTCCGGGCGGACCGTGACAATTAAGAACGCTGTCGTCAATCTTACGCGCAAAGAGTTTGACCTGCTTATAGCGCTGATAACCGAAGAGGGTCGCCTGCTGGGCATACACCATCTGCTTGAGACGGTGTGGGGCTACGACCCAGCCAGCTATAACGACCCGCACACCGTGGGGGTGCATGTTTCCTCCCTGCTGTTCGCGTATGCCAGCCTCGCGCTCGCTGGCGTGCTCG
>CAZYFL010000102.1:0-7603 GCA_964646805.1 uncultured Elusimicrobiaceae bacterium
ACATAAAGCAATTGTATAAAATAAACCCCGCCTGCAAGTTAGTGAAACCATCCCGGCTAATTGATATTATAGTGGTAGTGGCTGACGCAGATAAGAGTTCTTATGTTTCCTGCGGATTCTTTAGGACTGGAGGGATTATGCTGAACTACGGGATCATCCCATGTGTGTGCCTGGCGCTGGCCCTGGGCGCATGCGGGAAAAAACCGGCGGAGCAACTAGGCGCCGCGTCCGCAGAGCATGTGGATGCCGCCACGCAGGTAGGCGTGTCCACGGGCAGTAACCTGGGCGCCGCGCTTAACGCCCCCGGCAATTATATGCGCGGTATGGCCGGCAATGTCGGTAAGGCGGAAAAAGCGGCCGATGTTTACGGTAAAGCGGCTGAAGAGCATAACAGCGCGGCTCCGGAATAAGGCGCTCTTTTCCCTCACCCTCTCCGTCTATGCCGGATTGGGTATGTCGATGAACTCCGTTTTAACCCTGAATTTTCTTTCAAGCGCTTTTGCCAGAGCTGTTACCCCTGGTTTTTCAGTGTTGTAGTGGCCGGCGGCTATAAAGTTTGATCGGGTTTCCCTGGCGTATTCCTGCGTTGACTCCGCTGCTTCCCCGGTGATGTAAAGATCCAGTCCGGCCTGCACGGCCTGGCTGAACATATACCGGCCTCCGCCGCTCACCACGCCCACCGTCCGTATCTTTTCCTTGCCGAAACGGAAGCAGAGCGGTTCCGCGTCCAGCTTTATGGCCAGCGCAGCGGCTATGTCGCCCATTGAAAGAGGGCTGGCGAAAATCCCGTTGAAGCCTATGGTTTCCCCGTTGTAAACTCCGAAAGGCTTCAGTCTCATGGCGCCAAGTATTTTAAGCAGGCGCGCGTTGTTGCCGCAGACTGGGTGCTTGTCCAGCGGCAGATGCCAGGAGCAGAGGGACAGGTCGTTGCTGAAAAGCGTTTCCAGCTTGCGCTTGAAGGGGCCGCTGAAAGGCTGTGAACGGCCCCACAGCAGACCGTGGTGCGTTATCAGCATGTCCGCGCCGCAGGCCGCTGCGCGCTTTATGCATTCAAGCGAGGCCGAAACTCCGAAAGCGATTTTTTTTACTTCGGATCTGCCTTCGGCTTGCAGGCCGTTCTGCGCCGAGTCTTTTATGTTTTTTGAGTCCAGGTAGAAATCCGTGAAAGAAACTATCTTATCCCTGTCAGCCATGCGCCCTCCATTACTACGCCTTTGCCTCTACCTTTATCTGTTGTTAGGCCGTACTGCGTAGATGTAGCCGTTGTCTATTTCTTCAGCTATATAATCAGTGATGAGAAAGCCGCCGCCGTCCTTCGGGGCCAGCATCAGGGCGGCGTAGCTCCAGAGCGCCGGATTCCCCTTAAGCAGCGCCGCGGGCACACGCACCGTAATCCGTCCGTCTTTCGCTTTTATCGCGAGGGCGCCGGCGGAGACCGGGCCTTTGGGCGTTACCTTATAAAGAGCGGCGCCGGCTGGAGTCGCTTCAATGGCGTATTCCCAGGCGTTTTCAGGGAAAAATCGCAAGGGCCGGCCTTCAAGCGGCCGGGTCATACCGGCGCGCGGGCGGTGGTTTACGTCAATATACAGGTCCAGCCTTACATGGCTGAAGCCCGAAGATTTTTTAAGGGCGTTGTCCAGCTCGAGAGGGATAAACTGGAAGAGGATACCCTCCGGGTCCGACTCCACTCTGAGGCCGGTCAGCTTCCAGATGCGGCTGGGGTCGGCGGCTTCGGGCAGCCTCGGAGTTTTTACAGGGGGCTGCGGGGGTCTGGAGACGTTCTTAAGTTCAAAGCCGCCCGGCAGCGAAGAGACTTGTATCTTTTCATCCTGCGCCGGTCCGGAGGCCGCGTCGGCTAGGTTTGAAAATGCCCAGGGAGGAGGGGTTTTCTGCATAAGGCGGTAGACGTTGCCCAGGACGTTCCTGATCTCTATTTCGGTTTCACTGGCGGTCTCCGCGTCGGCGGAGGCGAGTGCCCGCAGCTTCCAGCCTTCCTCGGCGGAGAAATATTCTTCAAAGGCAGGGGACGCCTGTATGTAATTCCCCTGCGCGGCGTTAAGGTGCAGCATGAGGTCGGCCCTTGTCTGCGCCAGCGCCGCAAGCGCGCCGGTCTGGAGCGCTGCGGAAGCCCAGGGCGTATAGTCCCCGCTCCAGGGCGAGACTGCCGCCGCTATTTCAGCGGGAGCCGCCGTTGTGGAGAGCGCGGTTTTAAGCGCTTCGGAAACGGTGAGCCGTTTTTTTTGCGCGGAGGCTTTCAACTCCGCTACCAGCATGGCGCGCAGGGTCGCGGGGTCGGAGGCCGAGGTCTCGTCGAAAAGTGTGAAAGACGGCCCGGCCGCAACGGACGGAGCCGTGGAGAAATTAATAAAAGGCACGGCGTAAACCCCTCCGGATTCCAGCGTAAGGAAAGCCCCGGCCGCGTCCGCGGCCAGCGGTCCGCAGGCCAGCCACTTTATGCCCAGGGCCCTTGCCAGCGGAAAATAGTCCGCCACGAGGCCGCCGGGAGGGCTGACCAGTCCGACGGACGGTTTCCTGAAGGCTTTAAGCGCCGCATCCCTGGTCAGGCTCAGGCGCAGCTCCAGGAAATACTGGTCGGTCGGGAGCGGAGCCGTTGATGGCTTGCCCGACCAGTTTACCTGCCCGGAGGCCGGGGAATAGAGCAGCGGCAGCGGGGGGTCGCCGGCGGGGCGTAGCGCAAGTTCAAGCCGGCCTTCCCTCTCAAGTTTCTTAACGCGCTCTTCCAGATTTGCAGGGAGAGAGGAAAGCGCGGCCGTAAGCCGCAGGCCGTTGTCCAGTTCCAGCGCGGCTACAACCTGTTCCGCGCCGGAGGTGTCGGCTGGAATCCAGAGTATGACCTGCTGCGCTGCCGCCAGACTGGGGAGAAAAACGGAAAGGACCAGCGCTATACGAATGGGAGAGCGAATAGAGATCCTGCGGATAAATCCGGATAAATTCAATCCGGCTGTTCTATATTTGTTCCTGATTCGCATTACATCATTTCACGGTCAGTACCGAGACCTTGCGACCGGCTTCCAGATCCGTGTCGGGGTTGAGGGGGTCCAGTACATCCTGGCCATCGATGCGGCAAAGATACTTGTATCTGCCTAGAGGCAGCGGCACCAGGGCTTCCCATGTCCTGCCGTCTTTTTTTACAAGGACCAGGGCTTTCGGGTCCCACCTGTTGAAATCCCCTGCAATCCTGACTTCCTTTGCGCCGGTTATTTTTATTGAAAATTTTACAAACCGCAACTCAGGCTGCGGCGGTTCAACCGGCCTTTCAGCGCGGGCCCGCAATGGGGGAATGATGCCCGTCCGGGAGGGTTTTATGTTGGCTGCGCTCCAGCGGCCCACAAAGTCGAAATATTTCCTGATGGCGTTGTTGAAGAGCACACTGGGCACGCTGACCAGCGCGAAGGCGGCCGCCGCAAGAAGCAAGAGCATGGCTTTGCGCTCAATCACCGCTTTTCCTCCAATCTTGGTCTTAACCGCGGCTTTGCGCCGAGCTGTGCGGCCAGGGCCCTGAACTTCTCCGTGTCCATGTCTTTATCCTGCACTGCGGTGGCGAAAACCTCGGGTAGCAACAGCGAGGCTTCCCTTATAAATTCCTTCGCCTTCGTAAAACCCGTGGCGGCCCAGGGTTCCAGCGGCTGCATCAGCGCGAGCCACTGTGCGGGATCCGCTGTGTTAAGGCTGACGTGCGCAGAATCCAGGAGGCCTTTCATTTCGGGTACCACGTTGCGCCCCCAGACGGCGTTCGCCAGACCGTTGGTATTCAGCCGCACCCTCATTGTGAGCGGCAGCGGCGCGGCGCGGCCGGTTTTTATAAGGCGGGCGCAGGCGAGCATGGCCTCAAGGCGCATGGTTGGTTCGCCGTAGCCGCAGAAAACAAATTCTTCAAAGGGCGCCGCTGCCCACTGTTCTTTCGCCAAAGCTATGACCTCAGCCGGGGAGGGCTCCACGCCTTCAAGGTTCATGTTGTTGCCGCGGTAGTCCATCTTCCAATCGTTCTTGACGCAGAAAACGCAGGCCGTAGGGCAACGGTTGGTGAGGTTTACGTAGAGGCCGTTCTTATAACGGTATATAATGCAGGGTTTCAGGGAGTTCATGCGTTCTTCTCGCTTCCCGCTTCTTCTTTATTCTATCATTTAGAAATGAGGATTCTGATAGCTCCCAACGCCTTTAAGGGAACGCTTACGGCCGGCGCGGCCGCGGTCGGAGGGGTCAGGCGGGTCTGCTAGGGCCCTCCGTCTTGCCGTAGAACGCGATTTGCAGGCGGTACTTAAGCTCCTGAGCGTTTGAGTTTTCCCTCTAATTTTAATAGTATATGTAAACTTCCGGATAGATAAAAGCCGGCAGCCCGGTTCTTAAAAGAGAGGCTTAAATGAGTTCCCACCAGTCAAACCATATTTCCTTCGGCACGGACGGTTTTCGCGGCATTATAGCCAGGGATTTCACCTACGATGTGGTCCGGAAAATAGCGCAGGGCACGGCTGATTACCTATCCTACAGGTACATGCGCACGGAGAAGCCCGCTGTGGCAGTCGGCTACGACAGACGCTTCATGTCAGACCGCTTCGCCAGGACAATGGCGGAAATCCTCTCCGTCAACGGGTTTGATGTCGCGCTTAGCGCCACTCCGCTGGCGACTCCGGCCGTAAGCCTGCTTACCGCCCGGGGCTACGGAATAGGGATTGTAATAACCGCCAGCCACAACAACCATCATTACAACGGCATTAAGGTCAAGCAGAACGGGCGCTCTGCCCCTCCCTCGGTTACAGCCGAGATAGAGAATTACGTGGCCAAGGCCGTGCCTATGAAACCTTCCGGCGCCCCGGTCACCGTGAAAGATTTCCGCCCGGCCTATGTGGAGTATCTCAATTCCAGGGTGCCGGCCGCAAAGGTGCAGGCTAAACTTGCCGGACCGGTGGTGATAGACTTTATGTACGGCGTGGGAGCGGAAACAGCCGGCGAGCTTTTCAACTCAAAAAACATAATAAGGCTCCGCGACAGGCACGACCCCCTTTTCGGCGGCATCTCTCCGGAGCCGGTGGAAAAGAACCTTCAGGAGCTGACGGCCGCAGTAAAAAAACACAAGGCGCTGTTCGGCGTGGCGCTGGACGGGGACGCGGACCGTTTCGCGCTGATTTCGGACAATGGACGGTACCTGACCCCCTGCCAGACCGCTCCGCTGCTGCTGGAATACCTGCTTTCTAAAGGCCAGTATAAGGGAAAGATCGTGCAGTCCGTGTCCATGGGCTTTCTGACCAGGCGTATAGCCCGCGCCGCCGGCCTGCCCTTTGATGAGACCCCTGTGGGTTTCAAGTACATAGCGGAGAAGATGCTTTCCGAGGACGTGACTTTCGGGGTTGAGGAGTCGGGCGGCTACGCCTGGAAGGGGAATCTGCCGGAGCGCGATGGGGCGCTGACGGCGCTGTTCGTGATGGAGATGACGATAAAAACGGGCAAGACGATCTCGGCGATGTATGCGGAGATAGAGAAAAAGTACGGCAAGTCCTGCTTCGTCCGCAGGGACTTTAAGCTGGAAAAAGCCATCCCCAATAAACATTCTTTTGCGGTAAAGATAAAGAAGAAGCTGCCGAAACTTCTGCTGGGGCACAAGATTACCGAGACTAACACAATAGACGGCCTTAAAATAGCGCTGGACAATGACTGGTGGGTGCTGATGAGGCCGTCCGGCACGGAACCGCTGCTACGCACCTATGCGGAGACCGACAGCCAGGAAAATACAAAAAAACTCCTGGACCTGGCCTGCAGGCTGGTGGAGCATAAGTGAACCGGAGTAGGTACGAATTTTTGCATAAGTTTAAGGGATAAACCCAGGAGGAAAAATATGAACTTCAAAGGCAAGAGGTATGTCAGTTCAGAATCGGTGACAGAGGGGCACCCGGACAAGGTTTGCGACCAGATTTCAGACGCAGTCCTTGACGAGATAATGAAGAAAGATCCCGCCGGCCGCGTCGCTTGCGAGACCTTTATCACCCGCGGCATGGTAGTGGTAGGCGGCGAAATCACCACCACAACCTATGTGGACGTGGACGCCCTGGCCCGCCAGGTTATAAAGGACATAGGCTACACCCATGCCAAATACGGTTTCAACTACGAGACCTGCGCCGTGATTAACGTGATCGGCCGCCAGTCCCCGGACATCGCCCAGGGCGTGGACACCGGAGGCGCCGGCGACCAGGGCCTGATGGTCGGCTACGCCTCCGATGAGACGCCCGAACTCATGCCGTTGCCGCTGCAGCTGGCCCAGCGCCTCTCCATGCGCCTCGCCGAAGTGCGCAAAAAAAACATCCTTCCCTACCTCGGCCCCGACGGCAAGACCCAGGTGACTGTGGAATACCACGACGGCAAGCCGGCCCGCGTTGAAACCATAGTGGTCTCTTCGCAGCACACCTGTGAGATACTGGACCGCAGCGGCCATCAGATAACAGGGAAGTCCAGGAAAGAGATCATAGATGCCGTCATCACTCCGGTGGTAGACAAGCGTATGGTGGATAAGGACACCAGGATATATATCAATCCCACCGGCAAGTTCGTGGTGGGCGGCCCGCAGTCCGACACCGGCGTGACCGGCCGCAAGATCATCGTGGACACTTACGGCGGCGTGGCCCCGCACGGCGGCGGCGCGTTCTCCGGCAAGGATTCCACCAAGGTGGACCGTTCCGCTGCCTACATGGCCCGCTACATAGCCAAGAATATCGTGGCGGCCAGGCTGGCCACCGAGTGCACCGTGCAGCTTGCCTACGCCATAGGCGTGGCCGAGCCAGTCGGACTCTATGTCGATACCCACGGCACCGGCGTGATAGCCGATGAGAAACTGTCAGGGATCGTGCGATCAAACTTCGACTTGACGCCCCGCGGCATCATAAAGATACTGAAACTGCGTTCTCCGATATTCCGCAGAACGGCCGCCTACGGCCACTTCGGCAGGCCCGGCTTCGAGTGGGAAAAAACCAACGCCGTGGATATGCTTAAGAGGAAAGCGACAGGCGCGCCGCGTAACGAATGCGCCTGTTGCGGCTAACAGGCATTACAGGTAGAGTGAGAATTTACAGTTACCTGTTCCTTCGCCTTTACCTGCCCCCGGACGGCCTACAGAGGTGAAAAAATGAGAATCCTGCTGGTTGAAGACAATGCGCTTACCAGATACACCATCAAATCCCTGCTTGATAAGCTGGGGCACGAGGTGGTGGCTGAGGCCGAAGACGGCCCCAGCGCGGTAAAATATTTCAGCGAACTTAAGCCCGATGTGATTTTTCTGGACCTGATGCTGCCGGGCAGATCCGGGGTGGAGATATTGGAAGACCTGCGAGCCGTGGACCCCGCTGCGCGTGTTGTGGTTGTGACCGCCGTGGAGCAGGACGAGATAGATCGCAGTCTGTCGGGCAAAGGCGTGAACGCCATACTGCGCAAACCGTTCTCGTTTGATGATTTTAAGACGTTGATGAAAGAACTTACCCTTTGATGGCAGGGGAAAAGGCTGAAGGCTATGGGATAAATCTTGTTCTTTCCCTTATCCTTCAGTTTTGTAACTACTCAGGTAGCCAGAAGTCAGAATTCAGGAGCCAGAATGAGACCG
>CAZYFL010000103.1:0-454 GCA_964646805.1 uncultured Elusimicrobiaceae bacterium
TTCGCAGGCTATTCTGAATTCTGACTCCTGAATTCTGTCTACCTGAGTAGTTATTCCGACGCAGCGTATAAATCAATCATGAATGAAATCGCCAGAAGGCGCACCTTTGCCATAATTTCACATCCCGACGCCGGCAAGACCACGCTCACCGAAAAGTTGCTGCTTTACGGAGGGGCCCTACATCTGGCCGGCGCCGTTACAGCCCGTAAGAACCAGCGCGCCACAGCCTCGGACTGGATGGAGCTGGAAAGGAAACGCGGCATCTCCATCAGTTCCACCGTGCTTCAGTTTGACTATAACGGCTACCGTATGAATCTGCTGGACACGCCCGGCCACCGCGATTTTTCCGAGGATACCTACCGCGTGCTGACCGCCGTGGATGCCGCCATTATGGTAATAGACGCGGGCAGGGGCATAGAGAGCCAGACCCTCAAATTGTTTGAGGTCTGCCGCC
>CAZYFL010000103.1:464-6099 GCA_964646805.1 uncultured Elusimicrobiaceae bacterium
TTTTCACCTTCATGAACAAGCTGGACCGCCCGGCCCGCGAGCCGCTGGAACTGATAGACGAACTGGAAAAAGCGTTGGGCCTCAAGACTTTCCCTGTGAACTGGCCCATGGGGAGCGGCAAGGATTTCCGAGGCGTTTACGACCGCATGACCCGGCAGGCGCACATGTTTGAACGCATTCCCGGCGGCGCCTTCAGGGCTCCTGTGGAAGTCAGCGACATTAACGACCGCCGGATAAAGGATACGCTGGAGGCGGTCAGCTATGGGAATTTCATTGAAGAAGCGGGCATGCTGGACCTGGCCGGCACGGAATTCCTGAGGGAAGAGGTGCTGGCAGGCGGGACCACTCCGGTGTTCTTCGGCAGCGCGGTCAACAATTTCGGCATACAGCTTATGCTGGACGGTTTTCTGGAACATTCCGCCCAACCGGGGCCGCGCGACACGTCCATAGGCTCCATAAGCCCGGATTTCCCTGCCTTCTCCGGCTTTATCTTTAAGATACAGGGCAACATGAACCCGCGCCACCGCGACAAGGTGGCCTTTGTGCGGGTCTGCTCCGGCAAGTTCACGCGCGACATGATAGTGTACCACGCTGGGAAAAAAGTGCGGCTTTCAAATTCCAACAGACTTTTCGGCCAGGAGCGCGAGACAGTGGACGAAGCCTGGCCCGGCGACATAGTGGGCATTGTCGGACACCAGGAATTCCAGGTTGGCGACACGCTGACAGAGAATCCATCCATAGTTTTTGACGAGATCCCCCGCTTTCCGCCGGAATGTTTCACCTTCCTTTATAACCCGGTCCCTTCCAGGTTCAAGCCTTTCAGGGCGGGTCTGGAGCAGTTGATACTGGAGGGCGTGGTGCAACAGTTCACCGTGAAGGACGCGCCCGGCGGCGTCCCGCTGCTGGCGGCCGTGGGCCCTCTGCAGTTTGAAGTAACACAGTACAGGCTTGAGGCGGAATACGGGGTTAAATCAAAGCTGGAACCCGCGCCGTGGCAGTTTGTGCGCTGGCTGGACTCCGAAGGGTCGGGGATACTGGCCGACGGCAGTGTGCACCTGGGCGAGAATGTGCGGATGGGTTTTGACCATGCCGGAAATGCCGTTATATTTTTCCCCACCCCCTGGGCGCTGAAATATTTCGGCGATACCAATAATAAAATCAACCTCTACGAGCTCCCCCCTGCAACGCTGACAGGCCCGCGCGGCCGCAATTAAAGGACTTATGAAAAACAAGACGCCGTTACTGATACCCGCAGTTTTCCTGCTCGCTCTTGCCTCCGCTGCGCCGGCCCGGCTTTCAGCCGGTTCCACGTTAGATCTTCCCGGAAGCCGCGACCCTTTTTCATGGCTGTCTTCCGGCCTCGCGGATATCGTCCATGCCGCCCCGGCGGCTGAAGTTTTTCCTGTCGGAGTCTTTGACTCCCCTGCGGACAAAATATACTATCTGTCGCCCAATCAGGTGGACATCTCCCGGGTTCCGCCGGCGCCGACCGCCGGTTCCGACGTGGACAAGGAAGACCTGGCGGCGGTAAGACGCTGGCAGGCGGAGCGCACCGAAGCGCAGTGCGAGGCGGCGCGGGCACAGGCGAACGCCACCTACGACGAATTTTTCGGCGCGGTCAGCCCTTTCGGGAACCCTGCGCCGGCCGAAGTGGAAAAGATATTTTCGCAGGTGAGGACGGACGCCGGCTCCATGGTGTTCCTGCTCAAAAATAAATACAGGCGTCCCCGCCCGTTCCTGCGGGACCCCGCTATCGCGCCCTGCCTGTGCAGGGCGCTCGGCTACGCCTACCCGAGCGGCCACTCTACTGCCGCCCATGTCTTCGGGCTTATGCTTTCGGACCTGGTCCCGGCGAACGCGCACAAGTATATGTCTTACGCCAACCAGGGCGGACTGAACCGCGTGATAGGCGGCGTACATTACCCTTCGGATACAGAAGCCGGGAAGACGCTGGGCGACGCCATTTACAAGGCGCTGAAGCAGAACTGCGTTTTCAACGCGGATATGGACACGTTGCGCAAGAACCTGAAGCGCTGACCCGGCGATCCTGACTTCCGCAATGGGACATCCGGACGATTTGCCGTCTTTCCGTAACTACTGAGGTCGCTATGGGGTCCGGGCAGGCCGGGATTTTGCCCCGCGAACCCTGGAAGATGGAAACCGTTGCGCGGTTTCCCCCCGCCAAGGGAAATGAAGGCGGGGCCCCCCTTCCCCAAAGGGTTCGCGAAACAAAACCCCGGCCTGCCCTCCACCTCAGTAGTTACGTCTTTCCGGCGAAAGCCGGAATCCAGAATGCATTATACCAGCTCGTCGTATAAATCCCGCCAGCCAGGATTTATTCCCTCAATAAGTTCCAGTTTCCAGCGTCTTTTCCATTCTTTGACAGCTTTTTCCCGTGTTATCGCGGATTCCATACTGGAATGCAATTCATACCAGACCAGAATATGAACCCTATACCGTTTTGTGAACCCCTCAACAAGATCGTTTTTATGTTCCCATACGCGCTTTATCAACGAAGAGGTGACGCCGGTATAAAGTGTGCCGTTGCGGCGACTGGCCAGGATGTAGACGCAGGGTTCTTTGTTCATATTATGCCGCTGGATTCCGGCTTTCGCCGGAATGACGGGCTTGGGTTTATGTGAGCTTTTGGGTCAACGTGAGGTCCTCCGTTTTTAAAGGGTCTGCGGAAGTCAGGAGGGTTTCCCCGGCCCGGGCGCGCAGGGCAAGCCCGCCGCCGCTCGGCTGACAACCTCAGTAGTTACCAGGTGAAAGCATATTAAATACGCTTTACCGGCCGGTATTCTTTCAGCGGGTCTACAGGTCGCACATAAGGGCCGAGCCAGGTTTTGCTGAAGACGTCTTCAAGCACGGCGGCGCCGGCGGCGCCTTTTATTATCACTGCCGCGCCGCGCGAGGCGAGGAAATAGCCGGGTCCCCAGTTGGAAGTGGTGACAAAGCCGGTCTCGCCGTCTATCACCAGGTATTTAAGGTGCTCCACGCGCGAAAAAGGTATGAAACCCGAACTGTGCTGCGGCAGGACGGAGATCCTGACTTCCATATTCTCCGTTTTCGCCAGCGCCTTTATGTCCCGGTCGGCCTTGCCGCCCATAGCCCAGTCGGCGAAGACCAGATCTACCCTGACCCCGCGCGCCGCGGCCTTCCTGAAGGCTGAATCCAGGTCGGCCCAACGCCTGGAGCCGTGTTCCGCAAGGGAATAAGTCATTACCTGGCCGCGTATGGTCTTTTTGGCGGCATTCAGTATTTTAAGCAGTTCCGTTATTTCAGTGTCCGCGCCTTTGGGAACAAAATTAACGGGGCTATAAGCCAGACTGTAGGAAACTTCTCCGCCGTTGATGGCGGCTTTTTCCGGCCTGGCGGCCGTAATTTCAACTTTGCCTTTTTTAGAGAACATCTTCTTCGGCCCGGCGCCGCCCGCCAGCGCCCAATCGGCCTCAAAGATCCTGGAGAAATCCGAGGCGGCCTTCGCGCTCTTTATCCGCAGACCCAGCTCATGTATATGTTTCAGCGAGCGCCAGTCAAAGTTCTGGCTGCCTGTGTAAACCACGGCGCCATCCACTATAAAGAACTTGGCGTGCTGCACTCCGCCGCCGGCTCTCTTGAAATCTATCACCCTGATCTCCACCCCCGCCTCTTTGAGGGCCGGCAGGGACTTTCCGCTTTCTTTGAGCATCGCTCTATCCACTATAAAGCGCGCTTTGACTCCTCTTTTAACAGCAGCTTTCACGGCCTCCAGCGCCGGCTCAAGGACTTCCCCGGCCTGGTCGGCTATGTAGAACTGCTCTATATCCAGAGTTTTGGAGGCCGCGCCTATCATTTCAAGCCACACAGTCTGCGGCCGCGCCGCCATTGTGGAGCCGTAAACGGTTTCCTCCGGCACACTTTCAACAAACTGCAGTTCCGCTGCGCTTAAGGTCAGGGCCTGCGCGGCTAAAACCAACGCCAGGAGAGTTTTTCTCATAATCTCATTATACCTTTAACCTGAAAACTTCAACTGGCTCGTCTCACCGGCGAAAACCGGTGCCCAGATTCAGACGAGACCTGGATTCCGGCTTTCGCCGGAAAGACGGAACAAAAATATCCCACGACCCCGACGATTCTGATATTCGAACTGAAGTTTTCAGGCTAAACACGGAAGTCCCATTTTTAAGTATACTTTTGCTATTCCAGTCAAGGAGACTCCCATGAAAGACCAGATACTTAAAAAAATTGAATCTTACGAAAATTACGCCGTAGAGCTGCAACGCGGTCTCACAGCCATCCCTGCCCTGGCCCCGTCTAGCGGCGGCGCCGGGGAATACGACAAAGCCAAATGGCTGGAAGGCGAACTGAAGAAACTTAAATTTGACTCCATAGAATGGATAAACGCGCCGCAGGCCGAAGCAAAAAACGGCATACGCCCCAATGTCATAGCCCGCTATAAAGGCAGAAGTTCCGCCAAAACTATCTGGTTCATGAGCCACCTCGACATCGTCCCCCCCGGAGAGGCCAGCCTCTGGAAATCCGACCCCTATAAGCTGGAAGTGCAGGGCCGCAAACTGGTGGGCCGCGGCGTGGAGGACAACCAGCAGGCCATAGCTTCCAGCATAATGGTGGTTAAGGCCATGATGGAGCTTAACTACCGCCCTGAATATGACATAGCCCTGCTGTTCTGCGCCGATGAGGAAACCGGCTCCGGCTACGGCGCGGACTACCTGGCCGAAAAGCGCCCGGAGATATTCGGCAGGGAGGACATGTTCTTTGTGCCGGACTCGGGCACGGAAGACGGCTCCATGATAGAGGTGGCCGAAAAATCTATACTATGGATGAAGGTCATCACCTCCGGCAGGCAGTGCCACGCCAGCCGCCCTGCGCTGGGCATAAACGCCTTCAAGGCCGCCAGCGAGCTGATTACCAGATACCAGAAGCTCTACAAGAGCTTCCCGAAGAAAGACAGGCTCTACGAGCCTCCCTTAAGCACCTTTGAACCCACAAAAAAAGAGAACAACGTCCCCAACATAAACACCCTGCCCGGTTCGGACGTGTTCTACATGGACTGCCGCGTGCTGCCCGGCTACCCGCTTGGCGAAGTGAAGGCCGAAATGCGCCGCCTGGCCGGTGAGGTGGAGAAGAAATTCGGTGTGACGGTTTCTTTTGAACCGCAACAGGAAGCCCAGGCCGCGCCCCCCACCGACCCGAAAGCCCCGATAGTGCTGGCCCTTAAGAAAGCCGTTAAAGAAGTGCTGGGCGTAAAACCGAAAGCCTACGGCATAGGCGGCGGCACCGTGGCAGCGTTCTTCAGGCGCCTGCGCCTGCCGGCGGTGGTCTACTCCCGCCTCAACGAAACCGCCCACATGCCCAACGAGTACTGCGTGATAGACCACATGATGGGCGACGCCAAAGTCTTTGCCGTCGCCGCGCTGCTGCTCTGCAAAAAGAAGTAACGCGGAAATCAGCCCCTTTTGCAACTGCTCAGGTAGCCAGTAGTCAGAATTCAGGAGTCAGAAGTCGGGAATGAGGACGTCGGCGATGAAAAAGGCTCCATCATTCTGAATTCTGGCTCCTGAATTCTGTCTACCTAAGTGCTGCTCTGCAAAAAGAAGTAACGCGGAAATCAGCCCCTTTTGCAACTGCTCAG
>CAZYFL010000103.1:6199-7544 GCA_964646805.1 uncultured Elusimicrobiaceae bacterium
ATGAAAAAGGCTCCATCATTCTGAATTCTGGCTCCTGAATTCTGTCTACCTAAGTAGTTACCCCCTTTTTGCGTAAGCCCTGAACAGGAAGGTGCCTATAATCATTGAAGCGGCCAGTAGCGTGGAAGGCATCATGCCGCCGTACCATTTGGCCGGATCAAACCAGTTAGCGTAACCCATAAAACCCAGATGTCCGCAACCGAAAGCCAACGCCACCAGCCCGCTGCGTTGGATCTGCAGCCACTGTTTCATAGTCATATCCCGGCTGACGGATTGGACGGAAGCCACCCCCAGGAAGATAAGGTGTATAACAGCCAACACAGCCAATGTCAATGATATCTCAAAAGTCCAGATATAGGCGCCATCTGTTTGAAACAGCTTCTGATGATACGCAGGGGTCAGGGTAGCCAGCGACAGACAAACATGGGCTACCAGAAGCCCGAGACCCGTAATTCCCAGAGATTTCCTCCAGGAACGGTATCTCCCGAATTTTTCCAGGTTCAACCTGGCCAGGGGGCCGATAATGTAGCTTGAACACATAAGCGCGACTGCCGAAATCGCCAGGGACTTGTTGAGTACATAGGCCGGCAGGTGAGAGACGGGAACGCCCTTGAATATAATGTATCTGAAAAACACATAAACCGACGAGAAGCCCATAGCCCAGGCCAGGGGAAGCCATATTTTGCGCCATACGATCAGTTTTTGCGACGAATCCGCCATCTCCTCCGTAGGCCTGCCCAATTGTTCCAATTCCTTCTCGCTTGCCTTCAGGTTATCCTGCAGATGCTTCCTTCTGAGATGCGCCCGCATCCTGGCCAGTAATTCCATCTCCTTAAAGGGTTTTGTCAGGAAATCATCAGCGCCGCAGTCCAGCCCCCGGATTTTATCATCCAGCCTCTGGAGCGCGGTAAGCATGATTACGGGGATATCTTTGGTGGCATCGTCCAGTTTCAATCTTTCGCACAAATCAAAGCCGCTCAGGCCAGGCATCACGGCATCAAGCAGGATGATATCGGGTTTTTCCCTGGAAAGCTGTTCCAGCGCTTCCTTCACGCTGTAACAGGCGGAAACATTGTAGTCAGTCTGCTGCAGCATGAGCTGCAATGCGCTGACTGTGTTCAGCGTATCGTCCACGATCAGTACTTTGTCGGCCATATTTTTAAGTTCCTTTGTAACTCCTCAGGTTAGGTTTGGAGCTACCACAATCCTCCCTCGCAGTTACTGATTATAGAAATATTCAGGGAATAAAGCTATACTTTTTTTGGCTCATGACGGGATAGTATGGGTTGCCTCCCCTGTTCCCTTCCTCCCCCCTTGTGGGGGAGGATTGAGGTGGGGGGATATC
>CAZYFL010000104.1:0-7489 GCA_964646805.1 uncultured Elusimicrobiaceae bacterium
GGCAGGCTATTCTGAATTCTGACTCCTGAATTCTGTCTACCTGAGTAGTTACAACTACTGAGTAGTTACTGCTAAGGACGGAATAAAAAATGAAAACTAAAAAATATTATATCACCACTCCGCTCTACTATGTTAACGACAAACCGCACATAGGCCACGCCTACACCACGCTGGCCGCCGACATCCTGGCGCGCCACTTGCGCTCTAAAGACATCCCGGTCCATTTCCAGACCGGCACCGACGAACACGGCTCCAATATAGAAAAAATAGCGAAGGAAAAAGGCGTAGAGCCTAGGGCTTGGTGTGATGGAATTTCCGCGGACTTTCGCGAACTTTGGAAAACCCTTAATGTAAAATACGACAGCTTTATACGCACCACCGACGCTGCGCACGAGGCCGCAGTGCAGGCCGTATTTGAAAAATTGATAAAAAGCGGCGACATCTACCCTGGCTCCTACGAGGGCCTCTATTGCAGTTCCTGCGAGGCCTTTTACGACGAGGGCGAACTGAAGGAGAAGAACTGCCCCTTCCACGCCCGCCCTGTGGAGCGCGTAAGCGAGGAGACATATTTCTTCAAACTGTCCAGATACGGGACGGCGCTGCTGGAACATTATACCAGACACCCGGATTTCCTCTCCCCCCGGTACCGCGCGCAGGAACTGATAAACTTCGTGAAGTCGGGCCTGAAAGACATCTCGGTATCGCGCACGAAGGTATCCTGGGGCGTGCCGGTAAGATCCAACCCTAAACACACTGTCTACGTCTGGTTTGACGCGCTACTTAACTATGCCACAGGGGCGGGTTACAACCCTGAAAATATCTCCCAGGATTTTCAGATCCTTTGGCCGGCCGACGTGCACCTGGTGGGCAAGGAAATTTTCCGCTTCCACGGCGTAATCTGGCCCGCCATGCTGATGGCGCTGGGCGTGGAGCTGCCGCGCAAGGTTTACGCGCACGGCTGGTGGACAATAAACGGCGACAAGATGTCCAAGTCGCGCGGCAACTTTATAGAGGCCGTGGACGTGGTGAAGGACTACGGAGTGGACGCTCTGCGCTTTTTCATGTTCCGCGAAATCACCTTCGGGCAGGACGGGGAATTCTCTATGGAGGCCTTCCGCCGCCGCTACAACGCAGACCTGGCCAATGACCTCGGAAACCTCTTCTCCCGCGTGATGAACATGGCCGCCAGATACCTTGACCACCGCCTGCCCGAGAAGCCGGAGAACTCCGAAACCTTCAGGGAACTCTCGTCGTGGACGCCGGATATACATCGCAGCATGGAAGCCCTGCAGTTCAGCGGGGCGCTTGAAAAAATCTGGCAGGGCGTGGGAACCCTGAACCGGCTTGTGGATACAAAGAAGCCGTGGGAGATGGCCAGGAGCAGCCCTGAGGCGCTAAAACCCTTCCTTCACGAAATGATCTGGTGCCTGCGCCTTATAGCGGGCTGGATAGACCCTTTCATGCCCGACACGGCCAGCCGCATGCACCTGCAACTGGGAGTCGGCAGAACCGCCGACGGCACGGAACCGCAGAAAGTGCCGCCGCTATTCCCGAGAAAATAGTAACTACTCAGGTAGACAGAATTCAGGAGTCAGAATTCAGAATAGCCTGCGAATAGGCCTCCAACAGCTACACCACCAAATCCTCAAATCTCGTCGCCGCCATCCTCATTCTGACTCCTGAATTCTGACTTCTGGCTACCTGAGTAGTTACAGAAAATAAGTAATTGTCCTGTTACGGCGCTTCTTTGTTTGCAAATATTTTCTTGAAAGCCCCGTAAAACCCGGCCAACACGCCTGAAAGCGCGTAAATGGAGAAGAACAGGAACAAAGCGTCCTGCGGATAGGCAACTATTAGGGAAAGCACCGCGGTTATAAGTAATATGCTCTTTATAGAATTGGCTCTTACCATGTCGCCCTTGAAGGCGGCGTAGGGCGCGCTGGAAACCATCAGCAGCGCCAGGGCTATCATGATAAAAGGTATCGCCGCGTAAACAAAAGGCATCTGGTTCATCACTACCTGTATACTGCGCGTGCCGCCTTCTCCCTCAAGCATGCTGTAGGCCAGCACGAACGATACGAGTATGCCGGCCGCGGCCGGGATGGGCAGGCCCTGGAAATAGTCCTTTGAGCTTCCGCCAAAATGCGACTTCACATTAAAACGCGCCAGGCGCAACGCTCCGCAGAGCACATACAGGAAGGCTGCCGGGTAGCCCCAGATGCCGTAATCTTTGAGCACCAGCTTGTAAATAAGACAGGCGGGCGCTATGCCGAAGGAGATCCAGTCCGAGAGGGAGTCTATCTCAACGCCGAAAGAACTTTCGCCGTGCACTAGGCGCGCCACGCGGCCGTCCAGCATGTCCATCGCATAGGAAATTATTATAAACCACGCCGCCTTCACAAATTTCCCCTCAGAAGCCAGGAGTATGGCGAAAAAGCCGAAGGCCATGTTGGCTATGGTGAAGATGGATGGCAGCACGATCGCCCCGGTCTTCTTCAGCCTGACCATGTCTATTTTCTTTTTTTCCTGTATCTCTTCCATTTTAAGTTCCTTACCAGAGAGCCAGCGCGGTTTCGGCCCCGGCCACCTTGTCGCCGGGCTTTACCAGTACGCGCGCGGTTTCGGGCAGGTAAACCGCCACCTGCGACCCGAAGTAGATCATGCCGATGCGTTCACCCTGGCGGATATCCTGACCTTCCTTAACGTAGCAGGCTATGCGCCGCGCTATGGAGCCGGTTATCTGCTCCACTTCCACAAAGCGGCCGTACTCGCCGGTTATACGCATAAGGTTGCGCTCGTTCAGGGCGGCCTCCGGCTTATAGGCTATGGCGAATTTGCCCCTGGTGTATTTTATCTTCTCAATTTTGCCTTCCATCGGGGCGCGCTGCACGTGCACGTTCAGGACTGAGAGAAAGATTCTCACAACGGTTATCCCAGGGGTTCCTTCATTCTTCACGGTCATTACCCTGCCGTCTGCGGGGCAGGCTATTTCACCCGGGGCAAAGACCTTGTCCCGTTCAGGGTCGCGGAAAAAATAGGCGGAAAAGCCGGCGAAAACCAGGCCGAGAAAAAGCGCCGGCAGGCCCAGCCCCCTTGACCAGGCAGCCAACATGCCGCCCGCGGCTGCGGCGATGATTCCGCCGGCTATAAGTTTTATCCCTTCAGGCGCAAATCCCATATCTACCTCCGGAAAATAACACAAACCATCTAACAGTCTGCCGAACCAAAAACCGTGCCCGGGGCGGGACTCGAACCCGCACGGAGGAAACCTCCAACTGATTTTAAGTCAGCTCTGGCTACCAGTTACAGCACCCGGGCCCGCCACTGCCTTGTTATTTTATCTAATTTAATCGTAACTACACAGGTAGCCAGAATTCAGGAGTCAGAATTCAGAATAGCCCGCGAATAGGCCTCCAAAAATCTCGTCGCCGACATCCTCATTCTGACTCCTGAATTCTGACTTCTGGCTACCTGAGCAGTTACATTTAATCGTCAAACCCCAAAACCCGCATATGGCGATTCGCGCCTGCGATTCGGACAGTAATAATCAGCGGCTTTCCCTGCGCAGCCCGGCCTGGGCTAGGTACTGGAAGGTTTCGCAGGTCATTGTTTTTACGCCCTCGGCGGCGGCGCGGTCGCGCAGGCCGTTGTCCGAGGTCACTATTACGGCGCGTATGCCCTCGGTCTGCATGAAATAGCCGCGCTCTACCAGCATATCATCGGCCGGTTCGGAATCGCTGTAATAAACCGTGACGGAAGGGCCCGCGGCTCCGGACTTACGGTATGGCCCGTCGAAAACCACGCGGAAACACGAGGCCCGCAGGGTTTCAGTCCGCGACATTTCATCCAGCCAGCGCATAAACCCGCACTCCAGCTCCTCCGGCGAAGAACCGCCGGCCTCTTCCCAGAACCGCATCGCAAAATTGGAGCCGTCCATCAGATAGACGGTGGCTTTTGTGGAAAGTCTTTTCATTTTCTTATAAAAACCGGCGGTGCAGAGTTACGCCGATGCGGCGGCCGTCAGGCAAGATACCGGCGCACATAAGCACGGGGAAGGGAACGAAGGCGGCGGCGTTGAGAGCGGCGGCGCAGAAAGCGCCGGCCCGGCCGGAAAGAGAAATCTGGGAATGGAAATACCTTCCGGCGCAGTCTTCATTACCGCCGTAGGGGCAGATCGCGTAGAAATTAATCTCAACGGACAATTCCCCGCCGCCGGGCAGGGCCAGCTTTTCCGAAGTGTATACCACGGAGGCCTCGCCGGGGGCGGCTGGCATGGCCAAGCGCAGCGTAACAGGGCGGTTGCGCTCCCCTGGCATGGGCAGACTACAGGCGGAACCGGCGCAGTCCTGCGTCCAGGCGGAGAGATAACCCTTAAGCTCCAGTGCCGGCTCGCCCACTGCCGCAACAAGCGGCTGGGCCAGGAGCAAGGCTGCTGCCAATATAATCCTGTTCATAAAGCTATATTTTACAAAAAATTGCGCTACAACGGAATTTTTTGCTTTCTTCCGCGTTCTTATGCTATATTTCAATGTCCATGGCAACCCCAAATATCAAGTTCGGCACCTCCGGTTGGAGGGCCGTCATCGGAGAAGATTTAACCCTTTCAAGCTTGCGCCGTGTAAGCCACGCGGTGGCGGAGCATGTCAACGGTAACAAGGAGTACGGCTACAAGGGCGAAGAATACCTGCTAAACCTGCGCAAGGCCGGCAAACCCGCGCCCAAGACCGCCAGAATAATAATCGGCTACGATACACGCTACCTTTCCGAGGATTTCGCAAAAAACGTGTCCGAAGCCCTGGCTGCCGAAAGCATAACCGCCGTGATCTCGGACATAGAAGCCCCCACGCCGGTAGTGGCTTGGGAAGTAATGCGCAACTACGCCTCCGGCGGCGTGATGATCACCGCCAGCCACAACCCCCCCCATTATAACGGCTTTAAATGGACGCCTTACTGGGGCGGCCCGGCGCTGCCTGAAATCACCAACGACCTGGAAGCCAGGATACAGGGCCTGACCATAGCCGAAGCGGAGAAGCATATACCCTTCGAGCACGGCGTGACGGCCGGCATTATAAAGGTGGAGGATTTCCACGAGAACTATTTCAAACAGCTCAACACCCTGCTGGACCTGGGCGCTATAAAGAAAGCGGGCCTCAAGATAGCCGCCGACTCCGTAAACGGCGCGGCGCGCACCTATCTGCGCCCCGCTCTGGAAAAAGCCGGGGCCAGTGTGATAGGTCTGCGCGAGGAACGCGACGTCCTTTTTGGCGGGTGTGCTCCTGACACCAACGAGGAAAACCTGAAGGGGTTGCGCGAAGCCGTGATAAAGAACAGGCTTAACCTGGGGCTGGCCTGCGACGGCGACGCCGACCGCTTCGGCATAATAGACTCCGACGGAACCTGGATTTCCCCCAATCTGGCGCTGGGTCTGGTGCTGGAACACCTGGTGAAAAACCGCGGCCTGAAGGGGAAGTTCGCCCGCTCGGTGATGACCTCCCACTTCGCGGATGCGATAGCGCGCCACCACGGCCTGGAAGTACGCGAAACCGCTGTGGGTTTCAAGCACATAGGCAATCTGCTGCGCACGGGCCAGTATCTGCTGGGCGGAGAAGAATCCGGCGGGCTGTCCATAATGAACCATGTGCCCGAGAAGGACGGCATACTGGCCTGTCTGCTTATAGCCGAAATGATGGCCTACGAGCGAAAACCCCTGAAAAAGATACTGGCGGAACTGAACAAGCGCGTCGGGAACTTCGTAAACACCAGGGTAAACCTGAAGGTTGACAGGAACATAAACATGGACGTCCTTGTGGAGCGCCTGCGGGTCAGACCGCCTCTAAACCTAGCCGGGGCCCCGGTCTGGCGCATAGACCACACTGACGGCTTCAAGTTCATCATGAAGGACGGCAGCTGGCTGGGCCTGCGCCCCTCCGGCACGGAACCGCTGGTGCGCATTTACGCGGAAGCCCCCACCGCCAGGAAAACAGCCGCCCTGAACGAGGCCGGTAAGAAGATAATGACCGGCAAGTTTTGACAGAACAGGAAACAGGTGAAGGCATAGGCAAAGTAACCGCAGCTTCTTACTCCGCCTTAACCTCTGCCTCCTGCCCGCTGTTCAGTTCAGGAGAAGAACAATGAACGCTAAAATAAAAAAAATTACCGCGAGAGAAATTCTTGACTCGCGCGGCTTCCCCACTGTGGAAGCCGACGCGCTTCTGACCGACGGTTCATTCGGGCGCGCGGCGGTGCCGAGCGGCGCCTCCACCGGTTCCCACGAAGCGCTGGAAATGCGCGACGGCGGCAAGCGCTACCTGGGCAAGGGCGTGATCAAGGCCGTTGAAAACGTGAACAAGGCTATAGCCGCCGAGATAATCGGCCTGAAGGCCGAGCAGATCAGGATAGACGAGTTGATGATAAAGTTCGATGACACTCACACAAAGAGCAAGCTGGGCGCCAACGCCATCCTATCCGTCTCCATGGCGCTGGCCCGCGCGGGCGCGAATGCCGCCAAGCTGCCGCTTTACGCCTACATTCGCAAGGTCTACGGCCTCAAACACAAGGATTACATACTCCCTGCCCCGATGATGAATATTGTAAACGGCGGCAGGCACGCGGACTCGGGGTTAAGCATACAGGAGTTTATGATAGTCCCCACGGGCGCGCAGAAGTTCAGCGAGGCGGTGCGCATGGGCTGCGAGATTTACCATACGCTTAAAAAAGCGCTGATCAAAGCCGGGTACAGCACGTCTGTCGGCGACGAGGGCGGTTTCGCCCCGAAGATCTTCACTCACGAATCCGTGCTGGAAACTATCTGCAACGCCATAAAAGATGCCGGGTACACATTCAAAGAAGTGCAGATAGCCCTGGATTCCGCTGCCAGCGAGTTCTATCAGAACGACCGCTATGTGTTTGAAAGCTCCAATCTGACCTACCAGGAGCTTACCTCCAAGTATTCGGAATGGAAGAAACATTTCCCGATAATCTCCTACGAAGATCCTCTCGCTGAGGACGACTGGGAAGGCTGGGCCCACCTCACCAAACACCTGGGCAGGAAGGCCCGCGTGGTGGGAGACGATATTTTTGTAACCAATCCCGAACGCCTGAAGAAAGGCATAGAGGAATACGTTGCCAACGCCATCCTGATAAAGCTTAATCAGATAGGCTCGCTGACGGAAACCGTGCGCGTTATTGAGATGGCCCGCAAGGCCGGCTACGCCACCATGATTTCGCACCGCTCGGGTGAGACAGAGGATGCCTTTATAGCGGACCTGGCCGTGGCCACCAACGCCGGCGCCATAAAAACAGGCGCGCCGTGCCGCTCCGAGCGCCTGTGCAAGTACAACCAGCTCATCCGCATAGAGGAAGAGCTGGGCAGAAAGGCCCGCTACGCCAGGGACAGCGTTTTCAGATTCAAGTAAAGAGATTACAGAAATCTCTGGTAACTACTCAGGTAGACAGAATTCAGGAGCCAGAATTCAGAATGGTGGAGCCT
>CAZYFL010000105.1:0-7450 GCA_964646805.1 uncultured Elusimicrobiaceae bacterium
TTGTTTCCGTGGAGGGGGAAATTGTGCTCAAGGGCAAGACCGAGTCCGGCGCCCCCGCCGAAGAGGCCCTCACCCTGCCCGGCTACGCTTCCATAGACATCCTTGAAAAAACCGGGCAATACCTTAAACAACAGCGTGAGGAAAGCCAGCGCACCAGCGAATTCCGCCTAAAAAAACTCGCCGTTTCCCTGGTCTTTGACCGAAGCGTACCCGACACAAGGGTAAACGCCATAAAACTGATGGTTTCCGAAGTGTTGCGCATCAGCGAGGCCCGCGGCGACACCATAATAACCGCCAAATCCGAAATGCTGCCCTGGTGGAAAAGCGCCCTTGAAGCCCCTGAAATACGCCCGGCGCTCATAGCTTCGGCTTTCGGAGCCCTGGCTCTGGCCGTCCTGCTGGTTTTTGGCTATATTCTTACGTCCAGACTTCTTAGCGGTTTTGTGGATTACGCCCGCATCAACGCCCCTTCCGCCGCGGGAACCTCAACCGGCGGGCTGACGGCGCCGGGTACGGGAGGCGAAGCCGGTGAGGGGGAATTCGGCGACATAATAGATGTGGAAGCCCGCGCCGCTCCGGGCGGAGCCATGCTTACCGCTGGGTCGGCCTTTGAATTTATGGAAACACTTCCATCCGCCGAGGCCGCCGAGTTGCTCTCAGACATCCCGGAGGAGGATGCGGCCATAATCATAGCCAGCCTGGCGGACCGCAAGCCGCATATCTCCTCAAAGATATTACTGGCGCTGGCAACGGCAAAAAAACAGGCAGTCTCAGCCCGGTTGCTTGGCCTCAGGCAGGCCGAACCCGAAAAGATCTACGAGATAGAAAACGACCTGCGCCTGAAGATGGAAAAAAACCTTAAAGGAGCGGAAAAGCTGGGCCGCCTGCTCTCGCTGGTAAACGAGGATGAGCGCAGCGAGATAATGGAGAACCTCGCCCGCTCAGATCCCAGGGGTTCGGAGGAACTGCGCCGCAAGATGGTCACTTTTGACGACCTCTGCCGCCTGGACGAGAAAAATCTGCGCCCGCTGGTGGTGTCGCTGCCTTACACCGACTGGGCTGCTGCCCTGGCCGCCGCAGGGGAAACCGCCGTCGGTAATGTAACGCGCCTGCTGCCCGAGGACGTACGCCTCATAGTAAAGGACATGATGCTCAACCGCCCCGGAGAGGAAAAGGTGATGTGGGCGCGGGCCAAAATAATCTCGGCCGCGATCGAGCTTAATTCCAAGGGCAGGATCGTCATAAAGGGGTCCGCATGAGTCCCGTCATCTCCTTTGGCCCAAAGGCCTGTTTTGCGGGCAGGGAGGCGGCGGGATGAGCCGGCCTTCCGACGCTTTCCACTCCGAGCTGGATTATCTCTGGCGCGCCGTGGGCGAAGCGCAGGATGCCTCCGTCCGCTCCGAGGCTGAGCGCGCCGATGCCAGGAAAGGCCTGTTGGACGTCTCGGCAAAAGCGCTGCGCCTTGAGAGACAGTTGGCTGAAAGCATGGCGCGGGAACGCCGGCTTAAGGCCGAAACTGAAAACCTAAAAATTTCAATAAAAAAAGAAAGCGAAGGCGCGCCCGCGGAGCGGGAAACCTCATTAAAAGCCTCGCCGGCTGCCTCCGAGGGCGAACTTTCCGGCCTGCACACGGAACTTGCGCACAGGAGCCAGGAACTGGCCGCGCTGGAGGCGGCCCTGAGCGAGGCGGTTTCAAAAGAAAGGATTTCCGCCGCTGAAAAGGCCCCCCTGGAAGGCCGCATAGCGGACTTCAAAGCCGCCCTATCGGAAAAAGAGGCCGCCTTAAAAAACGCGCTTTCCGACTGCGCCGCCCTGCGCGCTGAACTGAACGCCTCCGGATTTGAAACGGAAAGACTTCGGCAGGCTGCGGACGAACAATCTTTACGCGCCCAGGAACAGCGTTCGCATTTCAGCGGGGCCGTGGCCCAGGTTTTTGGGCTTCAGAAGCGCGCAGCCGACCTGAAAAGCGCGCTGGGCCAGGCCCAGGAGCGGAACGCAGCCCTTGCAGGGGAATTGAAAGCGCGCCAGGCAGACATGGAAACCGTCAACAGCCTGCTGCGAAACGCTAAAAACAGCCTGGCCCTTGAGAAAGAAATCACCAGACGCGCCGGAATAAAAATAAAATCGCTGGAAGGGGAAATAGAAACCCTTAGAACGAAAATAACCGCCTCCGCGGATTATGCCGCGCGCATACTGAAGGCTGTGGAAAACCGCGACCTGCAAATTACCGGACTCAGGACGGACCTGAAGAAAACCGAAGAGCTGGAGCTTGAGAACGAGGACCTGCGCCGCAAAAATATAAAATTTTCCGGCTTCCTGAAAAGGGAACAAACCGATTTTAACACGCGCATGATAACCGCGCTTGAAAGGGCGGTTAAAGACCTTAAAACTTTCAACCTGCGCATGCCGGACGCCGGGCGAAAAAACCTTGAGCCCGCCATGAAAAATCTGCTGACCTCCGTAAATCTGCTGAAAGGCTGGCAGGAATATCTGGACCCTGAGACCCCCGAGTTGGAAGATACGGAACTGGCCGGGTTCGTGTCAGGGGAGACAGGCAAATGGGAGAGGGCGTTCAGGCAGCGCAAAATTTCCATCTCAACCGCCGTGCTCAACCCGCGCCTGCGCGCGCCCCTCTCCGCGGAAAGGATGAAAATACTTTTCTACCAGCTTATAAAGAACGCCTACGAACGTCTGCAGCAGGGGGGGAGTCTGCGCGTTACGCTTAAAGGCGCGGAGGACGGGCGCCATGCCGCAATACGGTTTGAAGACAGCGGCCCCGGCTTTTCCCAGGAAGCGCTCTCAAAGCTTTACGCACCCTTCAACACCACGGAAAAGGGTCATGCCGGCATAGGGCTGGCGGTAGCCCTCCGCATAGCCGAAAAGCACGGCGGTACGCTGGAAGTTTCAAACAAGAAGGAACGCGGCGCCGTAGTGGAAGTGCTGCTGCCGCTGGCGGGATAGAACGGCAGATGGCAGGTAAAGGTGCAGGTACGCCGTGCCGCAGTTACATTTTAAAAATGTAGCCCAAACCGAAAACAGTTCTTATTTTAGATCCGAAATGTCCCAGACGGGAACGCAGCGCTTCTATGCGCTTGTCAACGGCCCGCGGGCCGGCGTCTAAACCCTGCCGCCACACCCGCTCAAGCAGGACGGTACGAGACGCCACCCTGCCCTGGTTCTTAAGGAAGTAAAGAAGAAGGTCAAATTCCAGAGCTGTAAGCTTAACGCGCGTCGCGCCGATTGAAGCGGCCCTGGCTTCCGGAGAAATTTTGAGCGCCCCGAAGCTGTACTCGGCCGGCTTTCCGGCGACGGCCGCCCCGCGCCTGGTACCGGCCAGCAGATTCAGCAGCCGGGCGCGGAAAAGCCGCGCGTCGGGGGGGAAGGCGAAGTACTCGTCCGCTCCATTTTCAAGGGACAGCGCCGCCGCAGCGGGGGAATAAGGACCGCCGCCGGTCAGCGCCAGCAGCAGAGCTGAAGTTTTTTTATCGCCGCGCAGTACCGAAACCAGATCCCGCCCGCTCATATCCGGCAAAGAGGAGTCTATTACAACCAGACCTTTGCCCGGGGGGAATTTCAGGAAAGCCGCGGCCGAGGCGTAGAATTTGAGACGGAAACCGGCCAGCGCGTCTTTCAGGAAGGCGCGGACCCCGCTGTCCGCAGTCAGGCATGCAGCCGCCGGCTCCGTCATACGGGGAAAACCGCGGCCTTTATACGCCGCAGCAACTCGTCGGGGTCAAAGGGTTTAAGCACATAGCCGGCGGCCCCGAGTTTCAGCCCTTCGGAAACCATGTCCAGTTCGGAGCGCACGGTAAAAAATATTATAGGCGTGTGGGACAGGGCCGGGATCCTGCGTATACGGCGCGCGGCCTCGAACCCGTTTATATCCGGCAGACCCACGTCTAGCAGTATCATGGAGGGATTCTCTTTTTCAGCCAGCTCCACGCCTTTAAGAGCCGACGGGGCCGTGATCGCGGCGCACCCTGCTTTGACCGCGATGCGGGCGGCTATAGCGAGATAATCCGGCTCGTCGTCAACGATAAGCACTTTGGGGCGAGGGTTCATTCCGGCTTAACCAGAGCTTCCACCTTCTTCTGCAGATAGGAGAGCTCCACCGTTTTGCTCATAAATTCGCGGCAGTTGGATTCCTGCCTGAAGAGCTCGCTCATGTTCTTGTCAAAAAAAGTGCCCGTAATGACCAGCACAGGGATGCTGCGGGTGTCGTCGTCCGTCTGCAGGTCGCGCAGCACTTCTATGCCGCCTATATCCGGCATCATAACATCCAGCAGTATTATGTCCGGCTTTATGGCCCTGGCCTTCAGGAGGCCCTCCCTGCCGTTATCCGCTATTGCCACAGTGAACCCCAGGTCGGTAAAGTAATCGGAAATCATACCGCGAAACTCCACATTATCGTCAACAATCAGCATCAGGTTCATCGTTAGTCTCCTAATCCTTAATCAGACCGCTTCAGGGGCGGCGGGACGGTCATGGATCTGGAGATGGTAAAGATGAATTTACTCCCCTTGCCCACCTCGGACTCCACCCAGATGCGCCCCTTATGCAATTCCACCGTCATCTTGCACATCGCCAGACCCAGACCGAACCCCATGTTCTTGTGCTCTTCCAGCTGGGAATATTTCTCAAATATTTCCTTGCGCTTATTCTCGGGGATACCGGGCCCGGTGTCTTCTACCGCGAAGAACACTTCCTCGGGAGTTTCCCAGGTTGAAAGGATTATAGCGCCGCCGCCGGGGGTGAACTTGAGCGAGTTGCCCGCCAGGTTGCTGATGACGCGCTCCAACAGCCCCGGATCGGCGGTGACCCATATCTTTGCCGGAGGGAGCGCGACCGAGAGCTTTATGTTCTTCGGGCCGGCCACGGGCTCGTGATTTTCACGCACCCGCGTTATTATTGCCCCGGCATCAATTGAGTCCAGTTGGAGCGTCATGTTGCCGCGCTCGAGTTTTGTGGTGTTCAGAATGTCGTCTATCATGCCGCGGAGCCGCCGCGAGGAATAGAGCATGCTGGCCAGGAACCTGTCGGTGGCGGGGGAAGCAGGGATCTTCTTTATCAACAACTCGGTGTAGCCATGCAGCGTGGAAAGCGGCGCGCGCATATCGTGCGTTATCATATGGAAGAAATTTTCCTTGGCCTTCTCTATTTCCTTTTCGCCGGTAATGTCCCGGATTATGAGGACGCGGCCGGGGCGCTTGAGCGTGGCCAGCAGGAACTGGTTGGAAATTACACGGAAGCTCTTCAACACGGTGGAGGTCTCGGTGGGAACCGGGGCGTCTATTTCGATGCGCAGGTACTTCTCCTTCAGCGCCATCATTTCGGTAAGTCCTTTGAAGAATGCCTCGTTCTTTACGGAGCGCGGCACCGAAACTTCAGGGGAGATTTTAGGAATGCCCAGCAGCTTGAGGGCCGTATTGTTGGAATAGATGAGCGAACCGCGGTCGTCAACCAGCAGAACTCCGTCGGAAATAGTGTCTATAAGCGCCTGGGCCTTGCCTTTTTCTTCCAGTATCTGGTTCAGCTGGAAGGCGCGGTAGGCCTGCAGTTCCAGCATCAGGCGGTTCAGGACGCCCACCAGCGCCTTAATTTCCGGCCAGCCCTCAGCCGGAATAACCTGGTCCAGATGCTGGGTGCGAAGGAAACCTTTCACCCCGCCGACCATGTTGTTTATCGGCGCGATGATGCGGTTAGAAATAAGGAAAACCACCACCATGCTTATGCCGAAAACGGCCGCCGCCAGCAGAGAGAACACCAGAATGGATTTGCGTTGCTTGCCGTAGAGCTCGTCCTCGGACTGAACCGAAACCGCCGCCCAGTCCAGTTTGTCTATGGCCGCGTAGGCGCCGGAATGGTCCTCGCCGGAAAAATTGAACCTGGCTACCGTGCCGGCGCGACCCCCCCTCTGGAAAACCTTCTTAAGCTCCTGCGGCTTGTAGTCCAGCCCCTTCATGTCCTGGCACGGAAGGGGGCGCCCCTGGCCGTCGGCGACGAACACGCGGCCGCTGCGCCCGGCATGTTGGGAATTTATCCTGCCAAACAGCTTGTCCATGGTAAAATGGAATACCACCACGCGCCCGTCCACAAGCGGATAGGCCATCGGGAAAAATGCCTGGGCTTTCACGCAAAGAACTTCCCCGGCCGTGACTATGCCCGAAGCGCGCGCCCTGCCTGAAAGCGCGGCGGCATAGGAGGCAAGGGATTTTTTTTCCCTGACCTTCTCGCTCTGGAGGAAAAACTGTTCTTTCCCGTCCCGGCCAAGCAGGCTGAGCGACATGATGTCGGAATTTATGCGGGCCGCCTGATGTATAACACGGGCCTCGTCCAGTTTTTTAGCCTGCAGCGGATTCTCTATCTCGTAGAGGAAAGCCAGGCTGCGGTTGGTGGTCAGGAACCATTCGTCAACGTTTACGGCGGAAAGACGGGACAGCCCCTTGTGCAGTTCAAAGTAACTGGCCACGGAGGAATTGTACTGATAGATATTCCAGCCCACTGAAAGCAACAGCGGGAGCACCGCGATGCCCAGCAAAATAAGAAGGAACCTGGTAGTTAACTTCATGATTTATGATACATCATGCTCCACCCTCTACCCTGCATTAGCCTGAAAAATGCAGTTGGAGTGGTATAATCATCGTCTGGGCCGGATTATTTTATTCCGTCATTCCGGCGAAAGCCGGAATCCAGGTCTCGTCGGAAGCTGGACACCGGCTTTTGCCGGTGTGACGAACCAACTGCAACTTTCAGGTTAGATTTCATGGCGGATGATATTTATCTCTATGCGCCTGTTTCCGGAGCGGCCCTCCGGAGTTTCGTTGGATTTTATCGGCTTGAATTCCCCGTAGCCCACAGCGGAAAGCTTCTCCGGAGCCACGCCTTCGCGCACGAAAAACTGCAGCACCGAAAAAGCCCTGGCCGACGAAAGCTCCCAGTTGGACTTGAACCGCACCGTACGCCCCAGCGGACGGTTGTCCGTATGACCCTCTATCTGTATAGGGTTAGGCAGGTCCTTGAAAACGGCGGTAAGGCGGCGCAGGTGGGGAAAAGATGAAGGTTTAAGCACGTCGCTGCCGACATCAAAAAGTATGGGGTCGGAAAAGTTTATGCTTATCTTGTTGGCCGAGATCTCTACCTGGGCTATCTGCTGTATGCCGTGCTTTGAAAAAAGCGTGCTGGCTATGGTGGTGTCCTTGCCGAAGGTTTCCTCAAGGCCTTTCATGCTGAACTGCGAAGTTATGCTTTTTGAACTGTAAAAAGCGAACAGTATCATAAAGAAGATCATGAGGTAGCTCATCATGTCGCCGTAGGTGACGGCCCACAGGGCGCCGCGGTTGAGTTCGTTTTCCAATTCGTCCTCGCGTTCGTAAAAGCGCATAAATTGTAACTACCCAGGTAGACAGAATTCAGGAGTCAGAATTCAGAATAGCCTGCGAATAAACCTCCA
>CAZYFL010000106.1:0-7445 GCA_964646805.1 uncultured Elusimicrobiaceae bacterium
ATTAACAAGTTGATTTGCTCCTTTTCTTGTTTCACTGGCAGCGGAACCCGGTAAGTGCCGGTTCTCCGGGCAGTTACTACTGGTTACTTCCCTTCCCCCATATCCAAAGGATCTATGCCGGCATGGTCTATTTGACTCCTGCGACATGGGTATATTGGACCTTGCTGTTTTAGCTCCTTCTGATAAACTATAGTTGTAACCCAGCTCAGGTTGAGGGATTTATAATGAACGGCGCTTTAAAGAAACTTACCCTATCGCTCCTGTTTTTTTCAGTTCCCATCTACGCCTCTGGCGGCATAACAGAACCTTTATCAGAAATTAAAGACCCGGCCAAAGCAGGCGAGTTGAAAGCCCTGCTGGCTACGGTAGAAATATACATGTCCTCACGCGGCAATAAGGGCATCTATGAGGACAATCTGAAGGCCCGCCTCAAGGCTATAGATTCCATCTGGTCCCTGGGTGAAATAGGCGACCCGAAACTTATGAACAGCCTAGCCAAATTCTATGCCGAGGCCGACGACGTTATAAAGCTGAACCTGATAATCAGCATGGGCAAGCTGAAGGAGAACGGAAAGTCCGGCCCCTACCTTTTCAATATAGCCGCCTCCGCCCAGGAAACCGGAGCGGTGCGCGCGGCGGCTTTTGAGATGCTGGAGCATATCGGTTACCCCTCCAGGATTGCAGATCTCACGCCCCCCATGAACGCCGGCATAGAAGACGGCGACCTTATTTACAGCGGCGGCCTGGCCGGCATTGTCAGCGGCGGCTGGGTCAGCCCCGATCTGCCCATAGGCCACACAGGTATCTTCGCCGGAACCGAGGTCAAGGATGGCAGGATAAACGTGGTGATTGGTGAGTGCGTCCCCAACTTCTTCAACCCCGGCGGCGTACGTAACGTTTACTCCTGGAAGGCTTTCACCCACCAATTCATATACCCCTATTACGGCAACCGCACCACCTAGGTGAAACCCACCGCCGCCCAGCGTGGGCAGATAGTGAAACTGGCTTTGGAACTGGGCAGAAAAGGCTACAAGTACAGTAACACCCATTTCTCGCAAAAAGGCCCCGTGGAATTTGACTGCGTGGGCTATACCGAATACATCTACGAGCAGGCCGGCCTAAACCCCACGGACGACAGCTACGAGACCGGCTTCGGCTGGCCGCTCACCCCGTGGGAACAGTTTATAGCCACCAAGCCCAACACCCTGTAGCAGGGCGCAATAATATTATAAGCAGACTGTTAATCATCGTTTGACAATTGTTTCTCTGAACGGAGCAGCAGGCGGCCGAAATTCCGCAGGGTTTTGAGCGAAGCCGACAGGGAACCGGCCCGTGGATATTCCGGCTTAGCGTCGGAAATTTTTTCTATCACTCCCAGGCCATTGCCTATGCCTTCAAGCAGCACAGGGTCCATGGCGTCGCCGTAGGCGGCCTGCCAGGCGCGCACATAGGCTCTTTCCATGTCCGCGCGGTTGGCATCGTCCAGTATTATGTAGCCGCCGGGAGCCAGCGCCTGGAACACGTCGTAAAGAACAGACTCGCGGCCATAGTCGTGGCGCGGCGCGTCTATAAGCGCCAAATCAAAGGGACCCAGAGCTTCCAACAGGCCTTTCGGCAGGCTATACGAAAGCAGGAGGCGGGAACCGTAGAATTTAGGCCGCAGCGCAGCCACGCGGAACTCCACCCTGGCCTGGCAGCCGGAACTGTCTAAAGCCTCTTTAGCCAGCGCGGAATACTGCAGAGAAGCATCTATGGAAAGCAGGTAATTCCCCTCCAGCGGCGCTATTTCCCTGGCCATCATAAGAGTAGAGAAGCCGGAGCCGAACTCTATTATGCGCCTAGCCCCCAACGCCCGCACAAAACCGGCCAGGAAACGGCAGGAAGAGGGATCCATGGCCCAAGAGCCGGGATATTCAAGCCTTGAGACCGGCACCTTGTCCATAGCGGCGACTGCTTCAGCTATATAAGGATTCATAGCCATTCCACGGAGCGAGGCCCACAGTTAAGCAACAGGTCCAGCGCCGACATATCCGGTTCAAAGCCGGGGAAAGCCTGCGGATATTCGCGCGGCTTAAAATTTTGCCAGGAAAGCTTTATTCCGGCAAAACTGAAAACTTCTGGGTCCAGATAGGCCTTCGCCCCCGCGCCGGAGAGATACCCGTCCGCGCCGGCGGCGGCGCAAAGCCGGGCCAGCCGCGCGCTTGAGGTTTCGGCTACGCCGAACTCCGAGGAGAACTTCGCCGGCGTCTTAATGGCAAAGGCGTTCTTCAGTAAATCCATGGTAGCGATAGTCAGCTCCGCCAGCAGGCGGTAGTCCCGTGAGTAAAGTTCCTCCAGCTTCGGCAAATACTCCTCAAAAAAAGGGGCGCGCGCGTAATTCAGCTTGATGGCGCGCAGGTGGTCCGCCCTCCACGCGGCGGAATTATCCATTTCCACTTCGTTTATCCTCTGCGAAAAACGGCCCTTGGAAATGACCGGGGCCGTCAGATATTGCCAATCGCGCGCATTGCGTATGCGGTTGCGGTTCTGGAACTCCCGCTTCTCAAACTGCACGTCGTCAAGATAAATAAAAAGTTCCGCGGCGCGCATCTTTGCAAAGAAGCGCAGGCCCGGCCAGTATTGGAGTTGATGTATTGCGGCTTTCATCTTTAGGACGCGGGGTTAAAATCGTAGATCCAAAAATCGCCTTTTTTAACCACGGCAAAAGACCGGCCCAGGATTTTGGAGTTCAGGGACAGGAAGTATTTAACCTGGTCTACCGTATTGGAAGCCTGCCCGAAAATAAAGAATGACGTGTCCTTGTCGCGCATTACAGCCAGCGCGCACTTTCTATCTATAAAGCACAGGTCGCTCAACTCAGGAGAAAAGACTCCGGCAGTCTTGAGATCCCAGCCGAATTCATTGGGCCCGCGGGCCGTCCCGCCCCTGAAATTATCCCTGACATAGCGCACCACCTGCTCCTTCCCTGCTGTGCCGTAGCCGTAATGAGTGAAATAATCCCCGCCGGCCTGACGGCCAAACATACCCGCCTGCCATATGAAAGCGGAAACTACCAGCGAGAAGGTCGCCGCAGAGGTCTTTTCACCTGGCCTGCCGTAAGCTATAAAAAAACAGATCAACAGCGCCGGGATGACCAGCGTCTGTAGTCCCAGCTTCAGAACAACCGCGTGCAGCCCCGCCCCCCTTATAAGCGCCTCCTTCAGCGAGTAGTTGAAAGTGTATAAAGGATCGCCGGCCAGATAGACGCAGAAAACGGCCGCAGCCGCCAGTACCGCCAGCCGCAGCCCGGCTGATTTGCGCCAATCAGCAAAGAACTCCGCGGCGTAAGCCCCGCAAAGGGCGCAGACTGCCGGCAGCAAAGCGGCGTGATATTTAGGAAAGCCGTTAGATGCGCCTTTGCTTGCCCAGGCGCCGATCATGAATATCAGTATAAAATAATTTATAAACTTTTCCGGGCCAGAACCCAGGCCGCGCTTAAGAATCCTCCAGGCCCAAAGGAAGAGTACCGGCCACAGCCACAGCATTACCCTGGCCACGGCCAATATCCTGGCGATGAACATTTCACGCGGACCCGCCGCCAGGTCCTGACGCTGGTAATTTAGCAGCATTTCTCTCACGAAATACTCCAAAGGCCCCCATTGGTCGGCCGGCTGCAGGGAGGTATAAGCGTAAATAGCCCAGGTGGATATAAACAGGATGAAACCGGTCGCCTGCGCGAACATGTTGGCGCGGGCGCGGCCGTCCTTTTCCCCTGTGAGCGTAACGGCCAGGGCGGCCAAAACCAGGAAAAGAGAATGTATGAACTTCGCCCATAAGTTCAGGGCGAAGGCGGCGGAGAGGGCCGCGAACCTTAAAGAACCGCCGCCGTAAAACAGCAGGCAGAAGTAGGCGGCCGCGGCCGCCGGAACCGGTCCGGTATCGCCAAGGTCAAGCAGAAATATCCCCTGCGCGGCCAGCGGGGAGGTGAAATAAAGAGCCGCGCCCATGATACCGGCGGTCAGCCGCGCCTTGCCCCCCGCCAGTTTCCCCGAGAGCAGGAAAACCAGCCAGCCCGTCAGCAGGTAGCAGCTGAAGTTGAAAAGGCGCGCCCCTTCCAGAAGCCCGCCGTGGAACAGCGGCTGGAACCAGGAAAGCAGATAAAGGTACAACGGCGGGTGAATAAGATATGGTTTGTCGGAGAAAGTTCCGGCGCGTATCGCTTGCGCGGCATCAATGGCCCAGCCGTCCCACTGCGCGGTCGGATAATGCAGCTTGGCCGAGGAGAAGAAAAGTATCGCCGCCGGCAACAGCAGCAGAACCGCCGCCATCCAGGCCGCCGCGCCTGCGGATATGGAACCGCCTTCAGTATCACTTTTCATGGTTTCCTCGCACTCTCCATCAGCTCAACGGCCGCCGCCAGCGCTTCCTCCGGGCTCACGGCCTCCAGGCAGGCCGCGTCGCGGCATTTGAACCTGTAGCAGGGCACGTCGCAACCCGGGATATCCTTCCTTATCACGCGCTTCCTTCCGTCCGGAACCGACGGGGAGAACCGCCACTGATCCCCCCCCGGCCCGAAAATGCATACGATCCTGGCTCCGACAGCCGCGGCTATGTGCATAGGCCCTGTATCGTTGGTTATAAAAACATCCATAAGTCCGTAAAGGGCGGTGTGCTCCCGCACTGAATAAAGCCCCGCGGCCGGGAAAACCCGTTCGGATATTTTCAACTCTTCGGCCATAGCTTTCTCTGACTGGGAGCCTGTTACTATTATCAACGCCTCCGGATACTTCTCAAGTATCAGATTTATAAGCCCTTTCCACTTTTTCAGCGGCCAGCGGTGAGAAGGCCTGAAAGCGCCGGGATTAAGCCCTATAACCGGTTTTCCTGAAAGCCTGCGGGCGGCTATATCCACTGAAACCCTCTTTTTTTCCTCAAGGCCGGGCGAGTAGCTTATCTCCAGATCGCGCGGCTCAAGGCGCAGCGGCGCCAGCAGTTTGGCCGTCAGCGCCACCTCGCTCTTTTTTTCTATAAAATCCTCGTATGAGGTGAAGTCACCGGCCGCGCCTAGGCCTTTCAAGACCCGGCAGGAGGCCATGCCCGGCTTCACAAGGCCGTTTATCAGCCTCGTTTTAAGCAGGCCGCCGAAAGAGGACACCAGGCTGAAATTCAGCAGCGCTGAAAAGCCCTCGCGGCGCAATTCCAAAAGGATCCTTATAAATTTGTAGACGGCTGCCGGCCCGGCGAAGCGGTAATGTATCGGCACGGAATGTATCTTGTCTATGCCGGGTATCCCCCCCGCCAGCTCTTTGGAGCGATCTATAGTCAGCAGCTCAAGCATAGCGTCGGGATACGCCGCCTTTATTGCCCTGACGGCCGGCGTCATCATTATGATGTCTCCCAGGCCCGCCATGTTCACCAGCAGTATTTTATGCCGGCCGCGCACGTTCCAGGCCCTGCTTATGGCCGCGGGCGGGTTGTGCCGCCCTTGCGCCAGCCACAGGTGGAAAACCGAGGCCGCGTGTATGCGGTCGTAGAGGTTGCGCCGGCCGGAGGCGTGAGCGGCCAGCATTTTCTCAACCCCGTCGGGCGAAAGGACGCCGGCGCGCTTAACGTTGTCCCGGCTGAGAATCTCCGCGGTAAAAGATTTTAATTCTTTTTCCTGCCAGCGCGCCAGCGGCACCTGGAAACCGCGCTTGGGGCCTTTCAGTATTTCCGGCGGCAATTTCTCCGCCATGGCTTTCTTAAGCAGATATTTAAGTTTAAAGCCCTTTGTCTTTACGGCAAGCGGCACGGCGGCCATAAATTCCACCAGACGCATGTCCAGGAAAGGGACGCGCATTTCAAGCGAGTTCGCCATGGAGGCGCGGTCGGCCAGGCACAGCAGATCGTCCGGCAGATAAGCCCCCAGTTCAAAACCGAAAATATCCTCCGTGTTGCCGGGCAGGCCCGGCAGGACGGCGCCGCCCAACGACAGTGCCGCGCGCAGCTCGTCGGAATAAAAGCCTTTTTTTTCTTCCCCGCTTAAATAGGATATCCAGGAATTATAAACCCCGCCGAAGTCCGGGGCGCCGGAGGCGAGGAAACGCTTAATCCGGCCGGGCAGGTTGAAAGAGGAACGGCTCTCCGGCAGCAGGGAAGCCGCGCCGCCGGCCAGCCGCCGCAGGAAAGCGGGGATTTTAAGATACGCCGGCAGCAGTCTCGCGCCCAGGTGGCGCGGATAGCCGCCGAACAGCTCGTCGCCGCCTATTCCTGCCAGCGCCACCGTCACATGCCTCCGGGCCTCTTTTGCGACGAGATAATTGGCTATGGCTGAGGAATCGGCGAAAGGCTCGTCAAAATGGCCGGCCAGCTTTGTTATTACCGCGCCTATGTCGGGCTTTACCCGTATCTCAAGATGCTCCGCGCCGAAATACCCGGCGGCGACCCGTGCGGCGGCAGTTTCGTCAAAGCCGGAATCTTCGCCTTCAAAGCCTGCGGTGAAAGTTTTTACCCCTGCGCCGGCATGCTCTGCCATGAAGGCCAGCAGGGAAACGGAATCCATTCCGCCGGACAGCAGCAGGCCCAGCGGCACGTCGCTTACCAATTGCTCTTTGACGCTCCTGGAAAGCAGATCGCGTATGCCTTCAATATAAAATTCTTCCGGTTTGGCGCTTTCAACCCTGCGTTCAAGCCGCCAATATTTTTCAACCCGCGCGGCGCCGTTCCTGAAAACAAGCAGGGAGGCCGGTTCCAGCTTGTTCACGCCTTTATAAATAGTGAGGGGGGCTGGTATATAGAGGTTGCTAAAGTAGAAATCAAGGGCGAGCGGGTCCATATCCCCGCACAATCCGTCCACGAGGCGCAGGGCTTTGAGTTCCGAGGCGAAATAGAGTTTCCCGCCGGCCAGCGCGTAGTATAGCGGCTTTATGCCGAACTGGTCCCGCCCCAGCAGCAACTTGCCGGTTTTAGAATCCCACAGCGCGAAAGCGAACATGCCGCGCAGCAGCTTCGGGAAAGACTCGCCGTGGTCCTCATAAAGATGAGCCAGCACCTCAGTGTCGGTTTTAGTGCGGAAATTGTGGCCTCTCGTCCGCAGTTCCGCGCACAGTTCCGGGAAATTGTATATCTCGCCGTTGAAAACCACAGCCACTGTGCGGTCCTCGTTGAATATCGGTTGCGATCCTGTGGCCAGGTCTATGATCTTAAGCCGCCGCATACCGAGAGAGACCCTGTCTTCGTCAGTGAAAAAACCGTCTTCATCCGGTCCGCGATGCTCAAGCGACGCCGCCATTCCCCGCAGCAGGGTTTCGTTCTTATCCCCTGCAAACCCGCATATTCCGCACATCAGCGAGCCCTCCCTAGCCGTGCTTTCTGAAATCCACCTTAAAAAAAAGGCCTCATGACGAGTTACTATGGGTTGTCTCCCCTGTTTCCTTCCTCCCCCCTTGTGGGGGAGGATTGAGGTGGGGGGATATCTCTTTCCAGAT
>CAZYFL010000107.1:0-7416 GCA_964646805.1 uncultured Elusimicrobiaceae bacterium
CGCCTTTCCTTCCTCCGCCAGGGCCCGGAGGGCCAGACTCAGGGCCTTGGGAACCATCTCGTCCGCATCGATAATGAATATCCAGTCTCCGGAAGAGTTTTCAACCGCAGATTTCTTGGCGGCATCGAAAACCGGGGTCAGGGGGCACGGGTAAACCTTATCGGTATATTCGCGGGCTATGGCCGCGGTGCGGTCCGAGCTTTCCATGTCCGCCACAACTATTTCGTCGCACCAGTCCAGTGTGTCAAGACAATAGCGTATATTGGCCTCTTCATTCCTGGCCAATATCACCGCCGATATCAGCGGAGACTTTTTGCGGCTGTCCTCATGTTTCATAAACTCACGTCCGCTTCACGGCGTAAACCTCTATCAGGCCGCCCCTGCCGAGCCGCCACCAGGAACGCTGCACTATAGGCGCAAGCGCCAGAGAGGCCAGCCAGAGCAGCTTCCGGAACGCCCTGCCTGCGGTCCCGCGCGCAGGGAAACTGGAATATATATTACCGGTGAAATCCCGCGCCGGCTCCCAGGTGCGCAGTTCCGCCACCCTGAAACCGCCGTTCTCAAGCAGTCTTACAAGGGCTCCCGGAGTAAAATGATACAAATGGTCGGGGGGTGTAAGCCAGTTCCAATTTTCCTTCATCAGCCGGGCCATGAAACTATCCAAATTCGGAGACTGGACTACCAGCAGGCCGCCTGGCTTCAGCGTGCGCCGGACACCGGACAGCAGAGCTCGCGGGTCCGGAACGTGCTCAAGGACATCAAACAGCGTAACCACATCGGAAGTACCAGCGGGAAAAGCCGCGCCCTCAAGGGATGCGGAGCGGATATCCAGGCCAAAATTTTCCCTCCCATAAGCCGCGCAGCCGGCATTCAGTTCCACCCCGGTAACAGCAAACCCCCCGTCCCGGGCGGCTTTCATGAACATCCCTATATTGCACCCCACGTCCAGGAGGGCGCCATCCGGCTTGAAACGCTTTATGCGGGCCAGCTGGGCAGCGTATCTCCCCTCAATTTCGGACCGGCGCGAGGCATAAACAGCCGCCCGCTCTTCCCCACCGCAGGCGCCGCGGTTCAACTCCGCCAACTGCGCGGCAGACGGAGCGGGAGATGTCGCGCCCAGGCCGCAGGCGCGGCACTGAAGTATCTCATACGCGCCCTGACGCCCCCAGGCGGCGAAAGCTTTTCCGCCGCAGATTATGCAGTCCATCCGAATGTCCTTTTAATCCTTGCAACGGCTTTGTAGAGGATTGTATCGTAGCCGGCAACCCGTTTTTGCATGCGCGCCAGTTCTTCCAGCGTATGTTCGGCGGTATAAACCATGTAAGGAGCGTCTCCCAGCCAGAAATCGTCGCTGATAATCCCCCGTCCGGCGCATTCCCTGTATAATTTGGTGCCGGGCAGTATCCAAAGCCCGCCCACACAGCCCACCTCGTCGGGGCGGGTGCGCCTGAGGAAAGCCGCAGTCTTCTCTATAGTTTTCCAGGTTTCTCCTACGCCGCCCGCTATTATAAGCGCCGTGGTTCTTATTCCGGCCTGCCGGCATAGCGCAATGGCCCGCTCCGAAGCGGCCACTGTGCTCTCTTTTCCCATCTTTGCCAGCAGTTCAGGGGAAGCGGTTTCTATGCCGAACGCTATGGTATAGCAGCCAGCCTCTTTCATCCTGGCGAGCATTTCCGCGTCCACGCAGTCGGTCCGCGTGGTTGCGTGGAAGGCTATTTTCATGCGCCGGGAAATTATTTCGCCGCAGAGGGCGATCACGCCTTCCCTGTCCACTGTCATAGAGTCGTCCGCAAAGCAGAAGTGCCGTATCCCGAAATCCCTGTATAAGAGCTCCATTTCATCCGCCATGTTCGCGGCGGAACGGCGGCGCCAGCCGCGCCATATCCACCAGGTTGAGCAGAAAGCGCAGCGCCCTGAACACCCCCGCGAAAATATGACCGAAACTCTCGGCTCCCCGGCCAGGTCTACGCCGTTCACTGTGCCGAAGCCGCGTGACGGATATTTTTTCAGATTCACCAGCTGCCAGGCCGGGAACGGGATACTGTCCAGGTTCTTTTCATAAACGCGAGCCGCCGTTTTAAATATCTCCCCCCCGCGCCGGTAAACGATACCGGCTATTTCAGCCGCGGGTTTTCCCATGGCTATTTCCAACATGGCGCTTTCCCCCTCCCCTATCACGGCTAAGTCCACAAAAGGATAATGTCGCAGCAGTTGGGCGTGCATTATAGTCGGATGAACTCCCCCCATAACCGTAAGTATTTTAGCGTCGAAATCTTTAACCTGCCGGGCGGCTGCCAGCGCCTTCCCGCGTTCGGGCGTAAGGCAGGTTATCCCGGCTATATCGGGACGGAACCCGGAAAGCGCCGCCGCGAGGGCCTCCGGCCCGTCCACACAGCCGTCCACAACGCGTACTTCAAAGCCGCCTTTCTGCAGCGTACCGGCCAGATACAACAGCCCAAGCGGCGGGCTGGAATATCCGCCCTGTTCGGTGCCCTGAGGGTTGACGATCAGGATGCGCTTCAACTCTTCCCCCCTGATACGGCAATCTTAATAAAATCCCCCCCAAACTCCAGAAGGACCTGCTTTTCAAGCGCCCAGACCGCCGCAGTATAAACGGCGGCGGCTGCAAGGACAGCCGCTGCCAGCGTGAGCGGCGCCGTTCCGGAGAAACCCATTATTATTTTAGCCGCAAATCCGGCCGCCAGGGCGGAAAAAAACGAAGCACGGATATTCCTGAATACGGCTATCTTTACAGACTCGGAACGGAGCACACGCCGGTAGACAAAATAAAAAAGCGCGGCTGCAACAGGCTGGCTGAAGGCTATGCCGTTGAAGCCGAAAGTCATAACCAGCGGAACTCCCATCCCCCATTCAAGAACAAGGAGCGCGGCCATCATTTTCAACACAATTCCTGATTTACCAAGCGCGAGTATGGCGCTGTACATGGGCAGCATCACTCCGACAACAAGCGGAGAAGCGCAGTAGAAATAATAAGCCGGCAGGGCCGGCAGCCACTTGGCCGTGAAGATCACGCGGATAATTTCAGGGCCGAGCGCTATCATCAGCGCGGTAACAGGGAACATCACCAGGGTTATACCCCGCATAGAGCGTTCCACCGCGCGGGCCAGCAGTTCTCTGTCGCCCTGTATCCTTGAAAACACCGGAAAAGCCACCCGGCCAAAGGCCTCGGAAAGCATAAGCGGAGCGAAAGCCGAATTCCTGGCCCAACTCACGAAGCCGACTGCTGCGGGCCCTGAATAGATGCCGACAAAAAACGGCGTAACCGCGTCCTTTATAAAGCCCAGCACGGTATTGCCCTGGTACGGCAGCCCGAACCGGACAAGGCCTTTTACATGCGAAGGCTTGAAATGCGCGGACGGGATCCAACCGGAAAAAAAATATATAAGGGCAGTTCCGGTCAATGACCTCAGCAGGGCCGCTATTATAAAACTCCAGACTTCAAAGCCTGCAAAGGCCAACAGCAGCGCGGCCCCGTAAAAAGTTAATGTCTCGGCTATGTCCACAATAGCGATGCGCCGGAAATCAAGCCTTCTCTCCATTTGTATTGCCGGGATTGTCTTAAGGGAGGTCAGGGCAAAGCTGACGGCCATAGCCCGTATCAACCAGACGCCGCAGGAAGGCAGCGAGGGATAAAGCTGAAGGACAAGAGGCGCCGTCAGCGCCGCAACGCAGACTACGCACCAGACCACTAACTGCTGCAGCCAGAAAGTGGAAGAAAGTTCTTCCCTGGTCGGATTGTCTTTTTGTTGTATCAGGGCCGCGCCTATTCCTACATCTCCGAAAGTTGAAAAAAACTGCGCCACGAACGTCACTATCGCGTAAATCCCGAAAGCCTGCGGCATCAGCGTCCTGGCCAGCGCTATGTTGGCCAGGAACGAAAGCAGCTTAACGGCAACCTGCCGCTTTATGAGGGCGCCTATGCCGATGAAAGACCTGCGTTTGAGTTCTTCAAGCGCCGCCGCCCTCCCGGCATCTTCTCCGTGAAAAGCATCATCCATGTCATGTGAGCTAAGCGCTCAGGTTTTTACATCCGCCTTTAAAAATATTTCCGGATAAAGTTCCCTGAACTTCCCTGCGGGGAAAAGAAAAAGCGCCCCATCCACTACAGGGAAAGAACTGGCGCAGGCGGAACAGGCGAAGAATGCTTCCCTGCGCATAAGCCCGGATTCCAGACCTTTCTCTCTGCAGGCCGGGCAGGCCAGGGTCTCCTCCACGGCAGGATATGACTCAGGGGCGGCCCCCGCCTTGCGGCAAAGCCCCCCTATCTCCCCGCCGAACAGCCAGGCGGCCAGGAATTTAATACGGCTGGAGGGGTTGAACAATTCAGATTCCAGCTTCTTGATAGTACACAGCCTGATCTGTTTTCCCTCAAAGCCCGCAAGCGCCCTCTTCCACATGGACAGCGTAATGCGGTTATTCTCTATCACTCCATGGCCAACCTCGTTGCAATTGATTTCCGAGAAAAAGAAATTCAGGATATCGGCCAGACTGCCGGGTCTGGCCGCCTCCCTGGAGTAAATTTTGCGGCCCTTGTACAGGTTAATATGCAGCGTTTGTCTGAAAGGCTCCTTGTAAAAAGCAAAATGACCGCCGGGGGAAAGAACGCGAAGCGCCTCATTTATTACAGGCCCGGGGTCGGGGAAATGATGAAGCGTCTGACAACAAAAAACAAATGGGAGGGAATTCGGAAGGAAGGGCAGATTGCCGGCATCGCAACAGACCCTGAGCGGCGACTTAGCCTTGTTGAAAACGTCCATATAATGCGCGCAACTCCTCAACATGTCAAAAGACAAGTCAACCGCCAGGCCGGAGGCGCCCATATCGTTTTCCATTACCAACGCCCTCTGGCAACGCTCAGCGCCTATTTCCAGGTATGGCGAAATAATCACGCCGCTATCCTTCAAAAACCGGGCATCTTCCATGGTCACCCGCATACGGGCCTCCAATATGGCAATTATCCCGGGGCCATCGAATTCGTCCTCAAATATTTTTTCCCCCGCCACCTGCTGGCTGGAGAGTTTACGCCTGAATTCTATCTCTCCCTTTTGGGCTCCGCTGGATTGGCGCGGTATAAATAAAACCTTCCGTCTCCTGCGGATATTTTTCCGCATCCGCGCAAGGATCGGAGCAAACCCGGCTGAGACCAGGGCATCTTCCACTTTCTCGCGCAAAGGCGCGCGAATATCCCCGGCCGCGGCGAGCATCTGCGCAATGTCCGGCGCGGAAGGTTTGTAAAGCCCTGCGCTTTTTTTAAACCGCTCAGCCACCCCGTATTTTTTTAAGCCGACCAAGCCGGCCAGGTTCGAGGGGATGCCGGCTTTGAAGGGACTGTTTTTTTCAAGCCAGAAAGGCGGCAGCTCTCCCTTTTGCCGATAAGCGTCAAGGTCAGCCGCAAAGCTCCTGCCGGTCGCCCTGTCGTACCAGGGGAAGTCGCGGCCTTTGCCGTGATTTTCTGGCGTAGCCCATATCTCGCGGCAGCCTTCCTGCTTGCCGGTTATATTCTCAAAAAAAATCCAGGCATTGTCCGCCACCGGGAATTTTTCAAACAGGGGAATAAACCTTCTGGAAATTCTGCCGTTTATTTCCACATTAAGGGCATCCCCATAAACTTCCCCCGCTTTCTTCCGAAAGATTAAAGCCAGGTTGTCTTTTCTGTACATATCCTGCCAGTTCCAGCGGTATTGACGGCGGACTACCTCTATGCCATCATACTTCAACGCATTATTATCGCGTTCCAGGAAATATCTGGAGGCGAACACGGTTATCGGATGGAAAACGGTGTCAGCCTGCACCTGGATGAGCCAGTCGCCGTTGCATTTCCGGCGGGCAGCCTCAAAAGCGGAGCCAAGAAGCAGCCCTTTTTTATCTTTAGGAGCGTTAACATACGCCGGCGTTTCGGACTCGATCCGCACCTTCGCGTTCAGCTTCGCCATGGCTTCAAGCGCTTCCAATGTGCCGTCGGCGCTTTTGCCTTCCAGTATAAAGAATTCGTCCACGAAAGGCAGCACGTTCTCTATAGCCTCCATGAAGGTATAGCCGCCGCGTATGCCGTTGCGTATGAACATGTAAGCGGAAAGTTTCATCTGCTTTTCCTTTCATGAGACAGAGAACGATATAAGAATTGAAGTGATTTCTCCGCATACCGCCGGCGTCTGCTCCCTGCCGGCATAAAAATATCCCCGAGCCTGTAAAGTGTCTGCAGGAATCTCCACCCCCGCGAGGAATGGATACCAACCAGGGAACCTTCCGCAGTTGTCAGGTATTTTAATAAATCCTTTTTGGAATTATTATCCATGCCGTTAAAAAAATCCAACGCGCCCTTTCCATTGTCCGCCTGAAAAAACGTCCTCATGCCGTTTGCGGCAATCCCGTTTTTTGTCTGTACCAGAAATCCATGCACGGTTCTGTTTTTATCATCAAAATATCCGCACAACAGGTGCAAAACCATATATCTTGTTGTGTGCCAATACGCCGGACTATACAAAGTCACGACCCCTACGCCCTGCCTATACACCGCCATTGAGCCGGGGAGTTTTTTTATTTTCCCGTACTGGGCATTCAACATGTGCAGAACGTAATCCCCATAAGGAGCTTTCAGCGAAGCGAAATCCCGTATCGCTCCCGGGTTATTCCTGAATACCACGGATGGGGTATGAATATAATGTCTTTTGGCCAGGTCATAAATATCGGTGGTTTCCGGCACATCCCGCGTCATAAAATCGTCTACCGTCTTCCCCTCCGTAGTAAGCACTTCAACCGGATGGAAACATATGGCGTATTCCGGGTTCGCTTCCAGAAAATCCGCCTGTTTTTGCAGTTTCAACGGGTCGGTCCAGTAATCATCTCCGTCGCAAAGGGCTATATACCTGCCGGTCGCTCTGCGCAGGATATCGCTGAAATTGTCTGTCATGCCGATATTTTTATCCCGTAGCGCCGGTTTTATTATCCCCTGATATTTCTCCGCGTATCCCGCGATAATTTTCGCCGTGCCGTCAGTTGAGCAATCATCGGCCACTATGGCTTCAAACTCAAAATCAGCCCGTTGCGATACAAACCCTTCAAGGGTCTGCGCTATAAATTTTTCCTGGTTGTAGGCAATCGTGCAAATGGTGAGCAGCGGCGCCATACTTTAGCGAATCTTCTTCGCGGGCGTACCCACATAAATGCCCGGTTCATCTATATTTTTCACGACGCCGGCGTTTAAGCCGATTACAACGTCGCTGCATATTGATATTTTTTCTCTTATGGCGGCATTTGTTCCGATATTCACGCTATCCCCGAAATCACAATTTCCGGATATCTTAACGCCTGGAGCAGTTGTCAGGTAATCGCCAAAAACACAATCATGGCCGACAGTTGTTTGCAGATTAAGGTGCGCATGACTACCCAATTTGA
>CAZYFL010000108.1:0-7334 GCA_964646805.1 uncultured Elusimicrobiaceae bacterium
ATTGGCAGGCTATTCTGAATTCTGACTCCTGAATTCTGTCTACCTGAGTAGTTACGATATTCCACTGATTCCCGGGCACAGGTTGCCTGTAGAACGTGACATTACTTAACCGCCTTTTACTTATAGTTTTCGGGTCCGGATTAATCCCGCTGATTCCGGCCTGTATTTTTTTATTCCATTTCCAGTCCAGGAGCAGACAGGACATCTCCAACCTGCAGCAGAACGTGGCGCAGATGGGGTCCCTTATGATGGAGCGGGAGGCGCAGGACCTGGCGCGGCGCTTTGAGCGGATGTGGGACACGGATTCAACCTATGTAAGCCAGGCCGGCCTTGAACGCGCCTTGAAACGCAACCCTGAATTCCTGTTCCTGGCCTTCACCCGCGCCGACGGTCGCGAGGTGTTAAGCGGCGGCGTACCCGAGCTTAAGAGGTATTTCGGCTACCTGGATCTGGCCGGGGACGCCCAGTTCGTGAAGGCTTCCCGTGAAGGCCGCGCTGCGCTCGGCCGGCTGGAGATGATATACGATATGCCGATTTGCCGCCTGGTATACCCCATAGGCGGCGGCTATTACGCTTTTGCCGCGGTCAATCTGCGGGATCTTTTTGTGAAACTGCGTTCGCAGCGACTTGGCGCCACCGGCGGGCTGATGCTCTCCGATGCCGCGGGTAATGCCCTGGTATTGTCCGGCGCCCTTGAACGGTTCAACAGCGGCGAGGTCCGCGACATTCTCAAGCGGGGACCTGTCTTTGAAATAGACGGCAGGAAAGGCGCATATATAGGCGCGGCCTCCCCGGTGCGCGGCTTTGATCTTTTTGTGGTAGCCCTTGAAAGCCGGGCCGAAGCTTTTTCCTGGGTAAACCGCATCTCCTGGCTGATGGCTTTTTTCCTCCTGGCCGTTGTCACCGTTTTTTATTTTTCCGCGCTGCTGTTCACGCGCAGGCTGGCCGGGCCGGTGGCGGCATTGATGAACGGAGCGTGGAGGGTATCGGCGGGGGAGTTCAAGCAGCCGGTGAACGAGGAGACGGAATTCTCCGAGCTTTCCGCGCTGTTGCGCGCCTTCAACGCCATGATGCGCGAGGTGGACCGCTACCACGGCATACAGGTGGAGAAGATTTTTGAGGAGAAGCAGAAGCTGGAGCTGCTAATGAGCCTGATGCACGATGCCATTATTCTCTGCGATCAGCGCGGGGAACTTCTTTACGCCAACGCCGCCGCGAAAACCCTGCTGGATGCGGGGTGGAGCGAAGCGGCGCAAATCAGCGAACAGAGCGCCTCCCCGGGCGGGAATGAACCGCTCCGGCGGCGGATAGCGGCGCTTCTCCACGATAAATCCATGTCAAAGAGCGGCGTGGTGGAATTGGAGCAGGGCGGGGAAAAAAAATTTTACCACACCAGCGTACAAACGCTTTCAGCCAGTACCCGGACCCCGGCTGTGTTCATGGTGTTGCGCGATATAACCCTAGAGAGAAAGATGCAGCGCATGAAAGAAGATTTTTTCCATTCCGTGGCGCACGATCTGCGCGCCCCGCTGCTTACCATGCAGGGCTATATAAAACTGCTTGAAAAGGAATTTCCTCCGGGTGTCAGACAGTCGGGTTATGTGAGAAAAGTGAAGGATTCCAGCGACAGGCTTTTCAAGCTGCTGGAGAATATCCTAGACATCTCCCGCCTTGAAGCCGGCCAGTTGAAACCGGACCTGCGCAAGGTTAATGCGGCGCAGTTCCTCTGTGCCGCGGCTGAAAGTTTCAGGGCGCTTTTTGAGGGGAAAAACATTGCGCTCTCGGTAGAGGCGGCGGGAGCCGAAAAAATAGAATTTTCCTCCGATTCTTCACTGCTCCGCAGGGTTATTGAGAACCTGCTGTCCAACGCCTGGAAATTCACGCCTGAAGGGGGGAAGGTCACGGTTTCGGCCAGGGCGGAAAACGGCGGACTGCTTTTTACCGTAGCCGATACCGGCCCCGGAATACCGCCGGACCAGCTTGAGGCGATTTTTGAGAAGTACAGGCAGCTTAAGTCCGGAGAGGGAGAGTCCGGCTTCGGCCTGGGCCTCGCCATCTCCCGCAGGATAGTGGAACTGCACGGCGGCAGGATCTGGGCGGAATCAGGGGAGGGCGGCAGCAGATTCATTGTCGCTCTCAGCCGGATACCATGAATTTGATGTAATGCGGAAAGCGGGGAGATACAAGGGGTGGAAAATGAAAAGCGCTGGAACTTCTTCTAAAACCGGGAAAATGTTGTATGTGTTCGGAGTTGTTTTTACAATGTTCATGCTGTTAAGCATGATGCTGGACGCTTTCCTAAAAGGGGGCTGGTGGATAAGGTCTTTGGATAATAAATGGGCCGACACCAGGATGTGGCTTCCTAATCTGTTTGCCGGCGACACTGAAAAAGACTTCGTCGGGTCTTTCGGCAAGTATTACAACCGTCTTGCCGATGAGAGAATATTCATCGCCGCTATAGACGAGCAAACGGTAGACAGGATGGGATACCCTTTCAAACGTAAACATTATGCCACGCTTCTGGATAAGCTCTCAAAAATGGGAATTAAGGCCGTCGGAATAGATGTGACGCTGTCCGATTCGGACAGGGAGGATTTATCCAGCGATAAAAAGATGAGCGACGCGGTGAGAAAAGCCGGGAATGTTTCAGTACTGATTTATATAAATCCGGAGAACGGAGAAACAAAGTATCCGTTCAGGGGTCTTGGAGAAGCGGCAAATAATATATCGCATCCTCACGTGGAAAAAGATATAGAGGCCAATGGCCAGGTCCGGCGCGTAGCTCTGTTCAGCGACACAAAGATTTATGACGACCTCTCTATCAAAACCCGCTGCGGCAAAGATTGTATGGGTGCGGGTATACCCCTCCTGGCCGCCGCCACTTATGCCATTTACAGCGGAATACCGCTGAAGAAACTGGAGGGCCGTTACGGAACCGAGCCAAAACTGGTTAATTTCAGGGTGCCGCAAAAGAGGCCGTATCACCCAGGACGGACTGGCGCTGAAAAGAACAGGATGAATGAGTCCGTATACAGGCATATTTCCGTCCTGGACATACTGGAAGACCGCCTCTCAAAGGAAGAGCGGGCGGCTCTGAATGGAGGCATCGCCTTTATAGGTTCCACAGCCGCGGCCGCGTTTGACCACTATCCTTCCCCGTTCATGACCGCCTGGCCTGGGGTTGAACTGCATGCCAATGTCATAGACAACCTGCTGCATGAAGACTTTTTAATACCGTTTCCGGCCTGGGCGTCCCTCGTGCTGATGCTGTCCGCGATATGGCTGCCCATACTGCTTGCCGGATACACAATAAAGGTTATCTCGCTGTCCTCGGCCGGCTTTATGGCGGCGCTGATGCTCGCAAACTTCCTGGCGCTGGTAAAGCATTACGACATGCCGTACCCCGGTATGTTCATCGGCATGCTGGCGCCTTTTATATTTGTTACGGCGCATAAAGCCCTTATGGAGGGCCGTGAAAAAAAATGGATAAAGAACACCTTTGGGCAGTATCTGTCTCCCAAGGTGGTAGAGCTCATCACCAGGGATCCGTCCAAACTATCCCTTGGCGGCGAGAAGCGCGACATGACGGCCTTCTTCCTGGATATCGCCGGCTTCACCACCATGTCGGAAAATATGACGCCCGAGCAACTAACTACCATGCTTGGTACTTATCTTTCCGGTCTTACCGACGTCATACTCCGCAATGACGGCGTGGTTGATAAGTATATCGGCGACTGCATAATGGCTTTCTGGAACGCCCCGCTGGACCAGAAGGACCATCGCAAGCTTGCCTGCCTGACGGCGGTGGATTGTATGGGTGAAATAGCGCGCCTGAACGCCGAACTGACTCAATTCGCCATAAAGCCCTCGGCCCGGATAGGGCTGAATTCCGGTCCCATGGTAGTGGGAAACATGGGCTCAAAAACCCGGCTGTCCTACACCGTCATGGGCGATTCCGTGAATCTGGCCTCCCGCCTTGAAGGCGCCAACAAGTATTTTCATTCAAAGATAATGGTGAGCGAATACACCTATGACGAGGCCAGGGATTTTGTTGAAGCCCGGCTGCTGGGGCGCATAAGGGTGGTGGGGAAGGCTATGCAGGTTAAGGTGTACGAACTGCTGGCGCACAAGGGAAAACTGACTGAGGAAGGTAAAGAAATGCTGGCGGCGTATAACGAGGGGCGCGAAGCTTTTGACAAGGGCGCTTACGGCCCGGCAAAAACAGCCTTTGAGGCCGCGCTGGCCGCCGCGCCGGAAGACGGGCCTTCAAAGTTTTATCTCGGCCTGGCTGTTAAATATGCGGTGGAAGTTCCCAAAGACTGGGACGGGACTTTCAATCTTACTTCAAAGTAGAGAGAGCAATGATAATATTCTGGCGTCTTTTACTCTCGCACCTGCTGGCGGATTTCACGCTGCAGTTTGATATAGTCAACCGCATGAAGCGCAGGAACGTGGGGGGGATGCTGTTGCACTGCATGACCCACCTCGTGGTGTCGGCGGCCATGACGTGGAATTACCTCCCGGCTGTCTGGGTTGAAATAGGACCGTTGGCGCTGAACGGCTGGTGGGCGCTGACGCTGATGCTGACGGCGCATTTCGCGGTGGATGAACTGCGCATCTACAGCATGAAAACCCTGCGCTACAAGGACAACACGGTCAGCTTCCTGGCGGACCAGTTGCTGCATTTCTACATGCTGTTCATGATTTCCCCGGTGATTATCCCGGCGCCGGGGCTGGTTATGGGCGAGAAATGGGCCGCCATCGCCGCCATGCTGGTGCTGGTCACTCATTTCACCACCGTCCTGATCTACTTCGTGGAAAAGGATCTGTTCGGTAAGGATTTCCCTCATTTTGACGAGAAATACTTTCTTATTTTTGAGCGCGTGGTGCTTTGGGCCTTTTTCTTCGCGGCTGGCTACTGGTGGATACCTTTCGCCCTGGCCTGGATTTTCCAGCTTTTCTACATAAAACGGAAGCGCATCATGGATATGTCCGGGGTTAACATCTGGTTGAGCGTGGTAATTACAATCCTGCTTGGCATGTGGACCAGGTACGCGTATTATGGCTGTCTGTAGAAGGGATGAGGCCAAAGATATAGCGAGGGATTTGGGGTAATAAGGCAATCATGCTTGAATTGACGGAAAAACTGAAGATAGAAGAGGCTGTTTTTACTTTCATCGATGTGGAAACCACAGGGCTTTCGCCGCGGAGCGCGCGTATCTGCGAGGTGGCCGCCATAAATTTCCGCGGGGCGGAGCGCGTGGGTACGCTGGCGGAACTTATAAACCCCGGCATGCCCATCCCGCCGGAAGTCTCGCGTATACACGGCATTACCGATTCTATGGTGAAGGACAGTCCTTCCTTTGGCGGGGTGGCTCCGCGTCTTCTTGCCATGCTGGAAAACTCCATTCTCGTAGCGCATAACGCGGAGTTTGACCTGGGCTTCCTGCGGGCGGAATTTGAGCGCGTGGGGCTGAGATTCCCAAAGCTTTACGTGGTGGACACGCTGCGGATTGCCAGGAAAGAGCGGAAATTTAAGAGCAACCGGCTGGGCAATATAGCCGCGGAGCTTGATATCCCCAGCGAGAACTGGCACCGCGCCCTGGGCGACGTGGAGATGACCCGCAGGATCTTCGATCATTTTGTTTCCGCTTTTAAAAGCGGCGGAGTTTCCACTGTGGGCGACCTGCTTGGAAAATGCGGGACATTACACCAATTGTAGGAGGAGTTGTTTATGGCTGTAAAAGTGGGCGGAAACTTTCTTACGATTGGGGATGTGGTTAAGGTCGCGCGCCAGGGCGGGAAAGTGGAGTTAAGTCCGGAGGCGGCGGCGCGCATCAGGAAATGCCGGGCCATGCTTGAAAAAAAAATCCAGGCTCGTGAGATAATGTACGGCGTCAACACCGGCATAGGCGAATTTTCGGAAATGGTCCTCACCGATGAACAGGTTAAGCAATTTCAACGCTATCTGATATACAATCACGCTGCGGGAATAGGCAAACCATGCCCCATAGAACATGTGCGCGCGGCGATGCTGGGCCGTATAAGCGTTCACAGTAAAGGCCATTCAGGCTGCCGTCCGGAAATAACCCTGACCTATGTGGAAATGCTGAACAAGGGCGTCACGCCGGTTGTTTGCGAAAAGGGCAGCGTGGGCGCCTGCGGAGATTTGGCTCCCATGAGCCAGCTGGCCCTGTCGCTCATGGGCGAAGGGGAAAGCTTTTATCTGGGCGAGCGCATGCCCACCAAAGCAGCCATGGAGAAGGCGGGAATACCTGTTCCGGGGCTGGAAGCGCGCGACGGCCTTGCCGCAATAAACGGATCGAACCTGCTTACAGGCATGGGCTGTCTTGAGATTTACGACGCCGAGCGCTGGGTTAAGCAGGCTGAAATAACGGCGGCCATGTCTCTTGAGGCGCTTATGGCTAACATGAAGCCGTATGACAGCCGCCTTCATGAACTCAGGGGATTCAAGGGCGCTGTAACCTCCGCCGCCAACATCCGCTCCGTGGTGGCCGGTTCCGACCTGGTCACAGGGAAACTGAAGGTGAAAGTGCAGGACGCATATTCCATGAGGTCAACGCCCCAAGTTATAGGCGCTTTCAGGGATCACCTGGCATACGCTCGCGCGCAGTTTGAAATAGAACTTAACGGCGTCGCCGATAATCCCATTTTTCTGCCGGACAGCGATACGGTGCTTACCGGCGCCAATTTCCAGGGGACTCCTGTGAGCATGCCTCTTGATATGGTGGGAACCGGCGTCACCATGGTGTGCGTGCTATCCGAAAGGCGCCTGAACCGTCTGCTGAACCCGGCCTTAAGCGTGGGGCTGCCCGCGTTTTTAACCAGGGGCGCAGGGATGTTTTCCGGGTTGATGCTCAGCCAGTATACCGCAGACATGCTGATTGTTGAGCAGCGCATGTTGAGCGCGCCCTCCTGTATACAGTCCATCCCTGCGGCCGCGGACCAGGAAGATTTTGTGAGCATGGGAATGAATGCGGCGCTTAAAACACGGCAGATACTGGATAACGCCGATAGCGTTCTGGCTATAGAGATGATAGCGGCGGCGCAGGCCGTTGATTTCAGGAACTTCTCTGTGGGAAAGGGCACACGCGCCGCCCATACCGCCATTCGCAATGTGGTCAGGCATCTGGAAGAAGACCGTCCGCTTTTTATAGACCACAACGCCATGTCCGAGGCCGTCGGAAAGTGCGAAATCCTGGCTGCCGTCCAGAACGAAATCGGCGAACTTAAAAGCTCCTGGTAAGGTCAGATAATTAAAAGGTAACTACTCAGGTAGACAGTAGTCAGAATTCAGTAGTCAGGAGTAAGAA
>CAZYFL010000109.1:0-7278 GCA_964646805.1 uncultured Elusimicrobiaceae bacterium
TACAGGGAGCATTTTTCCTGAAAAAGGGACCTCTAATGAACGACACGCTCTTGTCTAGGATATAAGCATAGGTTTTAGCGGTAAGAACATAAACAATGGAAGAAAAAAAGTATTACGCACGCACCAGGATCAAGCCGGACGGCACACCCGCACCCCAAAGCGCCTGCCGGCCGTTGGACGGACATTTGTGTAGATCGTAAAGGACGGGAACAACACGGTTTTACTCTGCCGTATAGCGCGTCTCCGGAACTTACAGAACAGGTTAAACGCCGGGCTGTTATCAGGATTTCCCAGGAGCGGATGTTGGCCGGAGGGAGAAGAAATGGGGCTGAAATCCGTGTTTTTTCAGTTTTATATGACGGTATATTGACTGTTGCTGATGCAGATAAATTCCGGGCCGCTTTACAGGACGGAATAGGGCATGCGAAAGCCATGGGACTTGGTCTATTGTCAGTAGCTCCGGTTTTATAATTTAAGTCTCTGAAAAGGAGGTTGTGATATGGGCACAAAAATGGCTGTTTTTAAAGGGAAAAAAATAAGGAGAACCCTGCATAATAATGAATGGTGGTTTTCAATTGTGGATATATGCGAAGCTCTTACAGACAGCGTTGATGCCGGGGCATATTGGAGAAAATTGAAACAAAGACTTGGAGAGGAGGGAAGCGAGGTCGTGACATTTTGTCACGGACTGAAATTAGAAGCTTCTGACGGGAAAAAATATGAAACCGACTGCGCCAACACTGAGGGGAGTTTCCGCATAATTCAGTCAATTCCCTCCCCCAAGGCCGAGCCTTTCAAGCGTTGGCTTGCAAAAGTAGGCTATGAGCGAGTGCAGGAAATTGAAGATCCTGAACTGGCAGCCAAAAGAACCAGGCTGCTCTATAAACTTAAAGGGTATTCTGAAAATTGGATAGAAAAGCGAATGCGCGGAATTGCTATTCGCGAAGAATTGACGGATGAATGGCAAAAGCGGGGCGTAAAAGAACAAAAAGAATATGAAATTTTGACCGCCGAAATTTCTAAAGCCACTTTTGGTGTGACACCAAATCAATATAAAAAATTGAAGGGACTGGAACGGCAAAATCTGCGCGACCATATGGATGACTTGGAATTGATTTTTAATATGCTTGGCGAGCGGGTTACAACCGAAATTTCCCAGCAGGAAAAGCCGGATACATTCGCAAAAAATAAAAAAGTGGCGGAGAGAGGCGGAAGCGTTGCCGGGAATGCCAGAAAACAAACGGAAAAAGAAATCGGCAGGAGCGTGGTTTCCAAAAATAATTATTTGCAAAGGCCGGAAATCCGAAAGAGGCTGGAACGGAAGAAACAATGACAGAACCTGTTCTTCCGCCACTTTCGCCTATAACTATAAAAGAGCGGGTGTCATTGGCCTTTATTGAAAGCAGATTGATTGCCCAAAATGTTAAAATCGGTATGGATGGTTGCGGTCGGGCTTACGATAATATTTTCATAGAACGGCTGTGGCCGGTCTGTGAAGTACGAGGACATATACTTGCGCCAGTACCAGAACATTCCGGAATGCAAAACCGGTTTGGCCGGGTACTTTAGGACTTATGACTTATATGAAAAAACCGCTTTGGCTTGTTACAGGGGGGGCCGGGTTTATAGGCTCCAATATCGTGGAGGAACTTGTGCGCAGAAAGTTTCGGGCGCGGGTGTTTGATAATTTTTCTACGGGCAAGAAAGAGAATCTGGCGCCTTTCTCCGGAAATATAGAACTTGTCACGGGTGACCTGCGCGAGCCTAAGGACCTGGCTAAGGCTATGAAGGGCGTTACCTATGTGCTGCACCAGGCGGCTTTCCGCTCGGTGCCCAGGTCGGTGGACAACCCGCGCGCGGCCAATGACAATAACGCCACGGGCACGCTTAACGCTTTGATGGCGGCCAGGGCAGCCGGGGTTAAGCGGTTCGTTTACGCCGCCACCAGCTCGGCTTACGGCGAATGCAATATCTTCCCGCAGAAGGAGAGCCTGCCCACCGCGCCTGTTTCCCCTTACGCCGCCAGCAAGCTGGCGGGGGAACACTATTGCCATGTTTATGCCAAAACCTACGGGCTGGAAACAGTGATATTGCGTTATTTCAACGTCTTCGGACCGAGGCAGAACCCGGAGTCAATTTACTCCGCGGTGATTCCGAAGTTCATGGAACTGGTAATGCAGGGGCGTCCGCTGGAAATACACTGGGACGGGAAGCAATCCCGCGATTTCACCTTTGTCTCCAACGTGGTGGACGGGAATATACGCGCCGCGCTTGCCGGCAGCGGGGTTTCCGGAAAAACCATCAACGTAGCTACGGGAACCAATATCTCGCTGCTGGATATAGCGAGGCAACTGGAGAATATTACCGGGCGCAAAATTGCCAGAATTTTTTCTCCGAAACGCAAAGGCGACGTCAGGAAGACTTATTCGGATATTTCTCTCGCCCGCAGGGAACTGAAGTATAAGCCGCTGGTGGGTTTCTCCGAAGGCCTCAGGCTTACCTGGAATTATTTCTCAAAGAGATTGCGGCGATAAAAAGTAACTGCTCAGGTAGCCAGAAGTCAGAATTCAGGAGTCAGAATGAGGATGTCGGCGACGAGATTTTTGGAGGCCTATTCGCGGGCTATTCTGAATTCTGACTCCTGAATTCTGGCTACCTGTGTAGTTACGATAAAAAAACGTGATTACGGTGATAAACCGGCAACTCGTTAAAACAGGGGGCTAAAAAATGATATTCAATGTTTCCTCCTCTTCCGGCTGGATAGAAGTGGTGTGCGGCAGTATGTTCTCCGGTAAAACCCAGGAACTGATACGCCGCCTTAAGCTTGCCAGCATTGCGAGACAGAAGGTGCAGGCGTTTAATTCTCACCTGGATATGCGCTACTCCAAAGAGCATCTCGTCTCGCACGACAAATCCACGCTGGCGGCCCGTCCGGTTAAGACCGCGAAAGAAATCCTGAAAGAGGTCGCCGGGGATACCCAGGTGGTAGGCATAGACGAGGCTCATTTCTTCGGAGAGGAGATAGTGGAAGTGGCGCAGAAGCTGGCAGATTCCGGCCGCCGCGTGATAGTGGCCGGGCTTGACCAGGATTACCGCGGCGAGGCCTTCACCAACATGGCAAAGCTTATGGCGGTGTCCGAATTTGTAACCAAGAACCTGGCCATCTGCATGGTCTGCGGCAACCCGGCGCATTACAGCCAGCGCCTGACGGATTCCGGCCGCCGCATAGAAGTGGGGGCGGGCGACAAATATGAAGCCCGTTGCCGCAAATGCTTCCAGCCGGAGGGCAGGGTATAGGCTATGGCGACCAGTTCGGCGTAAAAGAGTTTCCTTTCATCTCCACCAGCGGGTGGGGGGCGCTGCCGTCTCCGTCCATTATAAATATTTCTCTGTGCCCGTTACGCGTTGAAGTGAAAGCTATGAACCTCCCGTCCGGGGACCAAGAGGGATCCTCGTTGTCGCCAGCCTTGTTGGTCAGGCGGCGTATCTGGCTGCCGGTCAAATCTGTTATAAAAATATTAAAGTTTTCCTTCGGCGTCTCGCGCCCGGCAAAAACTATCCATTCCCCCGACGGAGACCAGGAGGGCGAGTCGCACCAGTTAAGGCGCGTCAGCTTACGCGCCGTGCCGGAGGCGATGTCCAGCACATAAAGCTGCGGGTTGCCGGAACGATCGGAGATGAAGGCCACCTGCGTGCCGTCCGGCGCCCAAGTGGGCGAAGAACTGACCCCGAAGCTCTTAAGCAGCTTTTTCACCTCCCTAGTTACCATATTAAGCGTGTAAATGCCGGGGTCATCGCCGCGCGAAAGCGTCATGACCATGGTCATGCCGTCCGGAGAGAAACCGCCGGGGATGTTAAGGCCCTGGAAGGCGGTGAAAGGGCGTATTTTGCCGGCCTTCAGGTCTATCTCAAACATATCAGGATTGCCCAGGAGATAAGTGGTGTAATAGATCCTGGAGGCGTCAACCGACCAGCGCGGCAGCAGGGCTATGCTGTTGTCGGAGGTGAGGCGGGCCAGATTTTCCCCGTCGTAGTCCGCCATGTAAATTTCCTTGCGTCCGGTAACATTGTTGGCGAAGGCCAGTTTGGAATTAGCTATGCCCTTGCGCCCGGTCAGGCGCATCACCACGTCGTCGGCAAACATGTGCGCCGCGCGGCGCATGGCCCGCTTTTCCCCCCTGTAGAATTTCTCCATCACCACCCTGCCGGCTGACAGGTCGTAAAGGCGCGCCGTAAAAGTCCACACCGCGCCGGAATCCTGCGCCCTGCCGGTTATAAGGTGACCGGACAGGGCCTTCCACCAAGCGAGAGATTCTTTGCTTGTGTCCAGGTTGGCCGGGGCTAGGGCATCTTCTTTTATGTCAAAATAGCGGGAATAAAGCAGGTCCGCGCGGATTATTCCGCGCATGGCTTCCGCCAGGATACGATCTTCGGGGGTTTGCGGCCTGGCTGGGTGAAACAGGGCCAGTGCCACGGCGGTTTTTTTTGCTTCAATACCGGGCGAGACGCCTATATAAACTTCTGTGCCGGCAATGGAGCGGGGCGCCAGCGCGAACATCGCGGCTGCCAGTACTTTAACCCGTAACGGCATTTTCTAGCCTTTTTTTGTCGGGGTTTTGGCCGGGGACCTTGGGGTAAGCCTATCTATATAGTCCCTGGCCGTTTTGGCTTCCTGCAACTGCGGAAAATCTTTTACCACGGACTGCAGGTATTTCAGTGCCTCGGCTTTTTTGTCTCCGGGCAGTTTCAGCAGCGCCATGGCGTATTTAAGCCGGGCGGCGGGCACGCGCGCGCTCCTGGGGAATTTCTCAAGCACGTTGGCGTAGGCCAGCGCGGCATCCTGCCAGCGCTCCTTGAGATAGAGCGATTCGCCGAGATAGAAGTAAGAACCCTCGGTCATCTCCCCGGCGGGAAACCTGGACAGGTAGGACTTGAAGCCACTGGCGGCTCCGTCGAAGTTGTTGTTAAGGAAGGCATTGTAAGAATCGTTGTAAATCTTCGCGGGCAACAGGGAGATCTCCACATCCTCCTGCTGTTTGCGTATGGTCTGGCCTATGGCGTTGACGCGTTTATTTATGGAGTTGTCAATCTCGTCGAGCCGTGAGGTCAGGCGGGACATCTGGCCGGAGATGTCCTTCATGCTTTCCGAAGACGAGTTGAGGTTTCCGGAGAGGTTCTCCATCTTCACGGCCAAGTCGGCCTGGTTCTTCTGCATGTTGGCCAGACTGGTGTTCAGGTCGTCCATCTGGCTCTGCATCTGCAGCATGTCCTGCTGCGTGGCCACGCAACCGGAGGCAGACAGACAGGCGGATACCAGCAGTAGTATTTTTTTAAGGGACATTTATTTGTCCTTTATTTTTGTTTCCGCGCGGCGGTTCTGTAGCCGGCAGGCATCATTGACTCCGGAGCAGAGGGGCTTTTCTTCGCCGTAGGAGATAGTGCCTATTATGCTTTCCGGTACGCCCAGGCGCACATAGTAGTCGCGCACGGTCTTGGCCCTCTTCTGGCCCAGGGCCAGATTATATTCTATGGTGCCGCGGTCATCGCAGTGGCCTTCCACCAGCACGGTCCAGTTCTTGCGGATTTTTATCAGCGCGGCGTTGGCCTGCAACGTCGCGCGGGCCTCTTCGGAAAGTTCGTAGCGGTCGTAGTCAAAATTTACGGTTTTTACGGTTGTCTGGTTTAGGAACTCTCCTCCGCGGATCTCTCCCTCGGCGGCGGCATCGGAGTTTTCCTGTATGTCCAGGCCGGGGATGGTCTCGGTGGTGGTGGTCATATCCGGGCCTGCCGTCCTGGCGGTCTTTCTATTTTTATTGCCGCAGGATGAAAGCGTTAAGGCGGCGAGCAGCGGCAGGACAAAAGCGAAGAGCAGTGCGTTTTTCTTCATTACTAAAACCTCCATATACCGCGATAACTCCGTATAATCTATAAAAATTCCCGCATCTTTACAACTTCTAGTGTTGCGACAAAGAAATTATGCAACATTATGGTAACTACTCAGGTAGACAGAATTCAGGAGTCAGAATTCAGAATAGCCTGCGAATAGGCCTCCAACAGCTACACCACCAAATCCTCAAATCTCGTCGCCGCCATCCTCATTCTGACTCCTGAATTCTGACTTCTGGCTACCTGAGTAGTTACACATTATGGCCTATTGATTTTGAGCCGAGCCGAAGCGATGTGAGGCGCGCAGGCCTTCAGGCCTGTAAGCCGAACAGCGCAAAGGCGCAGGCCAAAAGCGGCTGGCCAGGTGTTGCAGAATTTCTTTGTCGCAACACTACGCCGTGCGCGCGCCCAGCGCCAACAGAAAATCCTTCAGCGCGGCGGCTTCTTCCGCGCAGGGAAATTTGTCTATCGGCGGGAAAAGGTTTTTAAGTTTTTCCGCCGCGATTTTCCTAGCCGCCCCTGAAAAACCGCCCTTCCTCACAAGCCCGGCAAGATCGAGCGCGGGGGCAAGGTCCGCCTCCGGCCCGGCCTTTACCGCGGCCAGCAGCTTTTCCGCCGCGGGGCCGGCCTGCGCGTCGTTCAGGGCCAATATAAGCGGCAGGGTGAAATTGCCTTCCTTTATGTCCTTCAATGTTTCTTTGCCGCAGATGCCGGCATCGCCCTCAAAATCCAACACGTCGTCTATAATCTGGAAGGCGGCCCCGGCTTCTTCTCCCAGACGGGCGCAGTCCGCAAGCAGTTCCCGCTTTTCCGCCAGGCGGCAGGCCGCCAGCGCGCACCAGCGGAAAAGCGCCCCGGTCTTGAGGGTCACTATTTTTTCCGCCGCGACAGTCGAAATCTTTCTACCCCTGGAATTTTCCTCGATAAGAGCGCCCTCCGCCATGCGCTTTACCGCCCTCACCAGGCTTCCCTGCAAATCGGGGGCGGCGCGCCCTGCGCATTCAATGGCCATGGTAATTAAAATATCGCCCACCAGTATGGCGGAATTTACCCCCAGCTGGTCGTAGAGGGTGGGCAGGCCCCTGCGGTAGCGGGCCAGATCAATACAGTCGTCGTGCAACAGGGAGGCGGTATGGGTAAGCTCGGCGGCGGCCGCGACTTTCTCCGCCACGCCCGTTTCCACTCCCAAGGCGCCGGCCGTAAGCAGCGTAAAGCGGGCTCTGGTCGCTTTGCCCATGAAGCTGAAAGGGTATTTCTTAAAATCAAAAACTTCCGGGTCTATGGCGCCGAGTTCGGCCGCGATGTATACGTTAACCAGGCGCAGGGAATTCTCAATGTTAGTTGCAGTTTTTTCCATTATGAAACCAGAATATTATAGCAGTTTATAGCAAC
>CAZYFL010000110.1:0-7249 GCA_964646805.1 uncultured Elusimicrobiaceae bacterium
GCAGGCTATTCTGAATTCTGACTCCTGAATTCTGTCTACCTGAGTAGTTACAAATTATTTGCCCTTATGGCCGGTTTTTGTTCCCCGGTTCTTTAGACTTGTCCCGGTAGTCCTTCTCAAGACGCTCGCGGGCTTCCTTGAAGCGGCGGGCCAAATCTCCCTCGCGGCCGGCATAGTTTTCCTGTAGCGCGGCCTCGCGTTTCTGCAAATCTGTAATCAGGCGCTGTTCCTGTTCAAGCAGACCTTTCAGCTTTGACCTCTCCGCTTCAACCTGCGAGGCGCGAATGCGGTGCCCGTCTTCAAGGTCTTTCTTCCTGGCATCATGCTCGGAGCGCAGTTTTGTTTCAAGTTCTTCAAGCCGCGTATTGTAGGCGGAAATTGTTTCCTTGAGCTGGCGGTTTTTTTGTTCCAGCTCGTCTTTGAGGCGGCCCACGCTTTCGGCCAGGGCCCGGTCCGTTTCTATGCGGGAGGCTTTATCCGAAAGCACGGCCTGATAATTGTTTTCCAACTGGGCCTGGCGGGCCTCTAGGGCCTTCTCTTTAAGCCCGTAGGCGCTGTCCAGCGCGGATATCAGGCCTTTCTCGCGCGCAAGGTAAGAGTCTTCCAACTCCCTGGATTGCGCGGTCAGCCTGGCGCTGAAATCGTCCTTAACATACTGCAGTTTGCCGAAATACCCGTCCTGGTCCGCGCGGCGCGCTTCGTCGGAACGCTTTGAAATATCGGTAAGCTGGCCCAGGTAATTCTGTTCTATATCTTTTACCTTGTCCAGAAACTCCTTTTCCAGGGTCTGACGCAAATCGCGCGCCTTGGTAAGATTTTCCTGTATAAGCGTCTGGCGCCCCCGCTCGGTTTCCTCCAGTCTGCCGCCCAGCAGCTTCAACTCGTCTTTGAGAGCCGAGATCCGCAGGGTGGAGATTCCGTTCTCCGCGTCCGCCCTAGCCAGGGTTTCCTCCACGGTTTTAAGCCTGTCCTGCAGGTCGCGCTCTTTCACGGCGGAAGTTTCGGCGAGGCGTTTTTCCATGTCGCCTGCGGCCTCCGCAGAGACAGCCCTGGATTCGCGTTCCCTAGTTTCGTAAAAATTTTTAAGTTCGGTTTCGCGCCGCGCGGCATTCCTCTGTTCCTCGGCCCGCGCCTGCGCGGCCTGCGAGGCTGAGGCCCCGGCCAGCGCTGTTTTTTCTTCTTCCCAGCTGCGCCTGGCGGCTTCGGCCTGCGCCTTGAGAGCGGCCGTGTGGCGGCGGAAATTTTCGGTCGCCTCGGCCTCGCGGGCCTTCAGCGTCTCAAGGAAACGGGCTTCCATTTCAGCGGCCCTCGCGTCCAGCGCGGCGCGCTCGTTTTCCAACGCCTCTTCCTTTATCTTTAACTGGGCGCCAAGGCGGAAACTTTCATCCTCCAGCCGTTCCGCGTAGTCGGCGCGGACGGTTCGCTCGCGTTCCAGGGCAGCTTCGTTTATCCGGGCGGTACCGGCCTGCAACGCTTCTTCGTAGCGTTTCTGTTCCTCTTCAAACCGGGCTCTTTCAGCCTCTATAACGCCGCGGGTCTGCGAATTGTTAGAAACCAGGACGTTTTTCAGGCGCGCGGTTTCCTCCAGCAACGAATCCACCCTGGTCATCGCGGCGTCTTTCTGGGAGTTAAGGACAGCGTACTGGCGCTCTATCTCCTCATATTTTTTGGCGAGACTTAATTCCCTGATCTTGTAGGATTCCTCCAGCGACTGCCTGAAGAGCGAACTGCGCTCCTCAAAAGTTTTTTCCAGCTCCTGCTGCTTGCGGGCCAGCATGTCGCCGATTTGGGAGCGCAAGCGGGCGGCTTCCTCGCGTTCTCTGGTTATAGCAGCCTCGCGGACAGCCATGTCGCGCAGCCGGCGTTCTGTTTCGGCGGAGAATTCGGCTAGGTTATCGGCGGACTGCTGCTCAAGGTTTTTTTCTTTTTTCAGCAGGGCATCCTTACGGCGGGCAGCCTCCTCTTTAAGTTCGCGCTCCAGCAATTCGTGCTTTTCCGACAGCTCCCGCTCGCGGGCCAGGTGCTGGGTCTGCAGGGTTTGTCCGGCCGCCGCGAGGGCGGCCTCTTTTTCAATGTAAAACCGTTTGAACTCCGCATATTTCTCTTCCCAGGCTTTTTCTCCGGTTTCCAGTTCCTGGCGAGTCTTGGCCAGAGTATCCTCAAGCCTTGCCGCCCTTTCCCTGTGCTCGGCATCAGCCGCTTCCATGCGGCGGATGTATTTGTCCTCAATAAGCTTCTTGTTTTCTTCAAGCCAGCCCGCGTAGTGCGCGTAGAGCTCCTGCTCCCTCTTTGAGAACTCGGCGTTGAGACGGTCGTGAAGGATTTTCAATTCCTCCACGCGTTCGCGCCGCATATGGCTGCGTATCTCCTCAGCGGAGATGGCTTCCCGGCTGTGGTGCTCCGTTTCCTGCTGGCTCAGTTTCAGGCTCCACAGCTCCTCCATCTGGACGGCGCGTTCCAGGGCCTCCTTTCTGGCGGTTTCCCTGCCCAGCTTCAGTTCCCCTATGAAAGTTTCCCTCTCGGTCTTAAAATCAGCCTCGCGTTCGGTTTCCCACTTTTTGAACAGGCTCTCCATCTCAAGGCGCAGGTTTTTTTTCTGGGCCGTGAGCTCGGTTTCCTTCTTCTCAATGTCGGCCTTGAGAAGCTTCCGTTCGGACTCAAAATCGGCGCGCTGGAGGGCCACCGCGTCATCCAGCATGGTCTGGTATTTCTTCCACAGACCGGACTCCTTTTCAACCAGGTTGCGGGCCAGTTCCTGCTCCCTGCGGGCTATGCGCTCCTCCTGGGCGCGCATCAGCGCCTCAAACTCAGCCTCCTTGGCCTTGTTGTTGCGCTGCACCTCTTCAAAGCTGCGCGAGCGGGTGGAGGCCAGCTCCAGTTCCTTGTCCCGGAGTTCCGAGGTCAGGCGCAACACCATCTTGGCCGAGTCAAGTTCGGTCTCTTTAAGGATGTCTTCAAAATCGTGTCCCGCGCCGCGCATATCAGCCGCCGCCTCCGTTCTTTAGCCTGGCTGCGGCCAGTTTGTTCTTTTGTTCATCCAGCTCGCGGAAGCGCGCGGTCATACCCGCTTCCAGCTCGGAGCGCAATTTATCCAGCTCGGTCCGGCTACGCTCCAGTTCGGCGTAATAATTCTTCTCCAATTCGTCCTTTTTGGCGGAAATCTCTTCATCGCGGCGTATGCGGTCCGTGCGGCGTCTGGTCAGTTCCTCGTCTAATTTCTGGTTGAGGATAGCTTCTTTTTTTTCAAATTCCGACCGCAGGGCCTGCCTCTCGGAGTTGAGGGTCTCTATTTTTTTTGACTCCCACACGGTCTTCTCGCTCCGGGCCTGCGCATGCAGTTTTTCGGACATATCGGCGTATTTTCTGTCCATTTCCTTCTCGCGCCTGTCCATGGCGTTTTCAAACCCCAGCCTCTTCTTCTCAAAAGCATTCTCCTGGGAGGCAAGTAAATTTTTTTCGCGAAGCTGGAATTCCGCCTCAAGGCGGGCCTGTTTTTCGGCGAAGGCGGCGCTCAGCGTCTGTTCGCGGCCCTTGAATCCGGCTGTAAGTTCCGCCTTGCTCCCTTCCAGTTCCACTGACATCTTTTCTGTTTCATCCTGTAGTCGCTGCTTTATGGCGGTTTCTGCGGCCTTGAATTTTTCTTCAAACCGGTTTTGCATCTGCGTTTCTTTCTGCAGCAGTCCTGCCAGGCGTTCTGCGTGTTCCCGGTCCAACACCTCGCGGTGGGAGTTCAGCGCCTGATACATCTCCTCCCTGGCGGCGGCCAGTTTTCCGAAAAGTTCATGCTCCTTGCCCTGCTGGTCGCGGTAAAGGGAAAGCTTCAATTCGCTGTGCTGCTGTTCCAGGGCGCCCTTTAATTTGTCCAGCTCCGCCTCCCTGGCATGCAGGTGCAGTTCCCCTGAATGGAACGCTTCACCAGCCTTATCGCGTTCCATGCGTACCCGATCCTCGGCGGCCGCCTCCAATTCGCGCACCTTGGCGGCGTGCGATTCCTCCAGGGCGGTTTTCTCCTCAAGTACCTTCAGGCGCTCGCGCTCGGCGGCGGCTGCCCGGGAGGAAAATTCAGTCGTCAGGTGTAACTTTTCAGCCTCCAGCCTGGAGTTAAAAGCCGTCTCCATCTCTTCCTGCCTACGCCGCACCTTTTCTCTAAATTCTTCTTCGCGTCTTAGGAGTTTTTCTTCGAGTTTCTTTTCCGCGGCCCCGGCCCCGGAGCGCAGCGCCGCCTCTTTGGTTTCCAGGTCTTTGCGACTGGCCTCCGCCTGGGCCAGCAGGCGCTCTTTCCCCGTTTCCAATTCCCTCTTAAGTTCACCTTCTGCGGCATTAAGGAAATTCTTATGCGCGGTTTCCAGCTCTGTCTCTTTCTGCGCGTATTTCAGCTTCAGTTCGTCCTCAAACTGCGCCAGCTTCCTGTGCAGCAGCGAGCGCTGCCCCTCAGATTCAGTTCTAAGTTTTTCTTTTTCCTCGTGCAGGGCGGATTCCTTTTCAAGGCCCCATTCGTCCTCGCGCTCCAGCCATTCCGCCTTCAGCCGGCGCTTCACGGCATCGACGCGGGTTTCAAGCGCCTTTTCCTTCATCAGATATGCCTCTTCAAGGCCGGCTCTCAGGCTTTCCAACCGCCCGGTATGCGCGGCTTCTATGGCCTTCCTGGCTTCGTCCGCCGCAGCCTGCTGCCGAACCATCCAGGTGTTCTGCTCTTCAAGCAAGCCGGCGCGCAGGCCCTCCTCTCTCGCGCGAAGTTCCGTTTCGGTTTTCTCGCGGAACGCCTTAAATCTCTCTTCCCCGCGGGAGACGGATGCCTCCTCTCGTTTTTTAAGTTCAGTTTTCAAGAGGGCGATCTCTTTGAGCGCCTCTTCCCGTGTCTGCGCGCGTATTTCTTCAGCCGCTTTTTCCCACTGCGCGCGGGCCTCATCCATGGATTTATCGTAGCGGGCGCGTATTTCCTCCTCGCGCTTCTTTACCAGCTCCACCAGCTGGCCTTCCAGTTCCAGGCGCAGGGCCACGTATTCCTGCTCCTTCTTTTCCACCGATTCCTTCAGCCGCGCGCGCAGGAGCTCAAGTTCGCCCTGACTGGCGGTCCTGAAAGCGGCCAGCGCGGACTCTTTTTCCTCTCCCGCGCGGGCGAGGCGCCCTGTAAAATCTTTTTCCAACGCGGCCTGTCTGGCGGTAAAAATTGCATGTCTTTCCGTTTCGCGGGCGGCGGCGGCGGCGCAGGTCTCTTCTAACCTGGCTTCCGTTTCGGCGTAAAGCGAGGATTCCATTTTGCGGAAGGATTCTTCAAGGGCCTGGCGGCGGGCGGAAAGTTCCCTTTCTGTTTCGGTTTTCAGTACCTCCAACTTTTCAAAGCGTCCGTCTTCCAGGTCTGTTTTTAATTTTTCAAGCTGGGCTTCCTTCTGCTCGTGCAGCTTTGAAAGTTCTCCGACCCGCGTCTCGTAGCGCCCGCGCAGCGACAGTTCTTCCTGTTCGGCGCGTACGCGCTGGGACGCGATCAGTTCGGTCTCCAGTCTCTCGTATTTTTCGCGAAGGGCCGTTTCCCTGGCGGCCAGATTGTCCTGGTGCTTTGCCAGCAGGGCGCTGAGTTCCGCCTCTTTCATCTCGGAGGTCTTCCTGTGTTCGTCAATAAGGGTAAGTTTTATGCGGCCTATCTCGGATTCCCGCGAGGCCAGTTCGTTCTTAAGCGCCTGTATTTCTTTTTCAAGCTGCACGCGCGAGGTGCGCCAGTTGACGGCCTCCTCGTTGAGGATCTGCTCCCGCAGTTTGGATTTCAGGTCCGCCTCCATGGAGGTCTGGGTTTTCCAGTTCTCTTCCCAGGTCTTTATAGTGCCCTGCCACTTTTTGAGAATTTCGGTTTTCTGTTCGACCTGTTCGGTGAGCGAGCGGTTTATGCCGGTCTTGTTCCGGTTGTCTTCGCGCAGGCGGCCAAGCTCTTCCTGCAGGCCGTGGATCTTTTCCACAGCCCAGCGGAGCGCAAGTTTCGCAGTTTCCACGTCCGTAATTGCGGAGGGGTCTAGTTTAGGTTCCTGCTCCATTTAATCCTCACTTAGGAGATAACAGCGGTTAAGGAATAGACGACAGCGATGGGGCTCGCCGTGATCGTGTTGTTTTATCGCTGTAATCTCGTAACTACGCAGACAGCCAGAATTCAGGAGTCAGAATTCAGAATAGCCCGCGAATAGGCCTCCAACAGCTTACTGACCTCCTCAAGCCATAGGTTTCAGCTCGGGGGAATGGCCGGGAGAAACGGCAAGCCGCAAGCACAAACCGGTGTGCCTTTTGCCACACTATCAAATCCTTAAATCTCGTCACCGACATCCTAATTCTGACTCCTGAATTCTGACTTCTGGCTACCTGCAGTAGTTATGTAATCTCTCCAAATTATACAAAAGGCTTGTTTATAAAATATTGAATTCTTATTGCGGGAGGGGGGGGGTGGCTGATGTAAATAATTACGGCCGTCCCCCTTAGGCGGACGGCCTTGCCGAAACAAAGCTAACGAGCCTTATTTAACCGGGCGTACCGCTTTGCCGCTCTTTATGCAGATGGTGCAGACGTAGACGGACTGCGTCTTACCGTCCAGCGCCACTTTCTGTTTCTGAAGGTTGGGCTTGAAAATCCGCTTGGTAGCTCTGTGGGAATGACTATAGGAGTTACCGGCAACGGGCTTTTTGCCGCAAAGTTTGCATTTGTAAGCCATAAGCTTATTATAGCAAATGGGAAACCGCGTATGCCGAATTTGTAGAATATCCAGACTATGAAATCCCATACCGCTTACCTGACCTTAAACACTCCCGGGCGCTACGCCATCGTCAATCTCACTTCAAAAGTTGAAGCCGAATTGGCTAAAAGCGGCATAAAAGAAGGTCTCTGCCTGGTAAATTCCATGCATATCACCTCCAGCGTGTTCATAAACGACAATGAACCCGGCCTGCACCAGGATTTCCTGGAGTGGGTGGAGAAGCTGGCCCCTTACGACGCTCACGGCTACAAACATAACCTCACCGGCGAGGACAACGGCGATGCCCACCTGAAGCGCACCATAATGGGCCGCGAGGTGGTGGTGGCCGTCACGGGAGGGGAACTTGATTTCGGCCCCTGGGAGCGGATATTTTACGGCGAGTTTGACGGCCGGCGCGTCAAGCGCGTACTGGTGAAGATCATAGGTGAATAATAACTCCGGTGTAACACTATTTGCGAAACGTTGTAACTACTCAGGTAGACAGAATTCAGGAGTCAGAATTCAGAATAGCCTGCC
>CAZYFL010000111.1:0-7246 GCA_964646805.1 uncultured Elusimicrobiaceae bacterium
GAATAATCTGCAACTTCTTACTCCTGACTACTGAATTCTGACTACTGTCTACCTAAGTAGTTACCAAATTTCAAGGAACGTTCAGAAAAATAGTATAATCGGAATCACAGTTCGCAATTATGGAGGAAAAGATGAAAATGACGTCACTGCTGGGATGTATGGTGTTTATGGGCATTGCCGGGCTGGTAATCGCCCAGGACGCTCCGGTTGAAACAAAACCCGCGGAGGCTGCATACCTTGGCGCGGATAAATGCAAAATGTGCCATGCCAAACAGCATGCCACCTGGATGAAGATGGAGCATTCAAAGGCGATAGAAGCGCTTTCAGCCGAAGAGCAGAAAAAACCGGAATGCGTGAAGTGCCATGTTACCGGCTATGGCAAGACCGGTGGTTTTGAATCCATGGAAAAAACGCCGAAAATGGCCAATGTGCAGTGCGAAGCCTGCCATGGAGCGGGAAGCAATCACATGAAGGCCCCTATGGCTGAAAAGAAAAAGACCATAAACGGCGCAGGAGTAGACTGTCGGGGATGCCACAGCCCACATGTGGATGTGAACAGGAAAAAAGGCGCAGTGGAAGAGGAAGAAAAGAAAGAGGCCGTCTGATGAGCACAGCTCCTGCCTGCCGGCAGGCAGGGAGGCCTGATACGGCGCCTGCGCAGGCAAGGGGAGCGAAGCCATAAGAACCTTTTTATATCCGTTGTTTCTGGATCTCAAGGGGAAGCCATGCCTTGTGGTAGGCGGCGGCGAAATAGCGTTCCGCAAAACGGAAACGCTGCTTAAAGCCGGCGCTACGCAAATTAAGGTTGTGGCTCCCCTTTTACACCCGGGTTTCGCCAGACTCGGTAAAAAAGGAATAATCCTGCCGTCTGCTTCGGGACAGAAAGGGTCCGGCAAAATCGGGCAGGCAGGTGGCGTAGTAATAAAATTTTCCAGGCGGAAATTCAGGCTTTCCGATCTGAAGGGCGCGGCCATAGTGATTTGCTCCACTGATTCAGGGGAGATAAATTCCCTGGTTGGAGAGGCCGCGGCAAAGAGCGGGGCGCTGGTAAACGTGGTGGATAGGCCGGCCCTGTGCAATTTTATAGTACCGGCGGTTTTCAGGAACGGGGCTTTGACCATAGCCGTCTCAACCGGCGGCGCCAGCCCCGCCCTGGCGAAGAAAATACGCCTGCGGCTGTGCAAGCTCTACGGCGGAGCTTTCAGGGGAAAAGTAGAGGCTTTGCGGAAGTTGCGCCGTAAAATGCTGGTCTCAAAATCAAAAGATGACAGATTGGCTTATTTTGCCCTGTTGAAAAAAATATCGCCGTAATCATTATTTGTCATCGTCGGAATTTCTTATTATGAAAGGCAAAGTGTACCTAGTTGGCGGCGGACCCGGCGATGCCGGCCTGCTGACGCTTAAAGGCGCGGAGTGCCTGCGCGCGGCGGACTGCGTGGTTTACGACGCGTTGGCCAACTCCGGCTTCCTTGACCTCGCGCCTGAAAAAGCGAAAAAAATTTACGTAGGCAAAAGAGGCGCCGTTCACGCCCTTGAACAAGAGGAAATAAACAGCCTTTTGGTTCGTCTGGCGCGCCGCGGCGGGACGGTGGTGCGCCTTAAAGGCGGGGATCCTTTTATTTTCGGCCGCGGCGGAGAAGAAGCCAGAGAACTCGCGGCCTCTAAAATACCTTTTGAAATAGTTCCCGGAGTCAGCTCGGCCGTGGCGGCTCCCGCTTACGCCGGAATACCGGTTACCGACCGCTCCTTCGCCCCAATGGTGACATTCGTAACCGGGCACATGAAGAAGGACGGGGAGCTTAACCTGCCCTGGACCAGCCTGGCTTCCGGCGGCGGCACCCTGGTGTTCCTGATGAGCGTTTCCAGCCTTCACATCATAACTTCAAAACTTATAGCTGCGGGACTTTCAGGCGCCACGCCGGCAGCCATTGTTTCAAACGGTACCACTCCGCGCCAGGTCTCGCTTTCCGGCCGCCTTTCCGACATAGCGGAACTTACCCGCAAAGCCGGCATAAAAGCCCCGGCTGTCGTAGTGGTGGGTGGAGTGGCGGGACTGCGCGAAGAGCTGGCCTGGTTTGAAAAAAGACCGCTTTTCGGCAAGAAAATAGTGGTAACCCGCTCAAGGGAACAGGCCAGCGCTCTGGCGCAGAAACTTTCCGCGCTCGGGGCCGAAGTAATAATTTTCCCTTCCATAAAAGTAAAACCCCTCAAATCATTCACGGCCCTGGACAGGGAGATAAATTGTCTTGGCGGCTATAACTGGGTAATTTTTACCAGCGTCAACGGGGTGGAAGTGTTTTTCAACCGCCTTAAAAAACTCGGCTTGGACACGCGCCGCTTCGGGGGCGCGAAGGTGGCCGCCATCGGTCCCGCCACGGCGGAATCGTTGCGCGCCAAGGGCATTGAGGCCGACATTGTACCGGAGAAATACATCTCCGAGGAAATTTTGAAAGCGCTGGGTAAGGTGAAAGGGCAGAAAATACTACTACCCAGGGCCGCTGCGGCCCGGGATGCCCTTCACACGGGGCTTAAAAGGGCCGGCGCCCTTGTGACCGAAATTCCCACCTATAATACCCTTCCGGACAGGGGGAACCTCGCGGAATTGCGCTGCCTTTTAAGGGAGGGCGCGGTAAGCCTTATCACTTTTACCAGTTCTTCCACAGTTGCCGGGTTCCTGGAAAGCTTCAAAGGAGCCGGTAAAAAACTTCTTAAAGGCGTGACCATAGGCAGTATAGGCCCCATCACTTCGGGCGCTCTTAAAACCCGCGGTTTTAAGCCGGATTTTGAGGCCGCCCTGTATACCATCCCTGGGCTTGTGGAAGCGGCCTTGGGATATTTTAAGAAAGTGGTAAGGATTAAGTTGTAAGGATTAAGTTTTGAAACTTTACTATTTAGCGCTTAATCCTTAATCCCTAGTCCCTAATCCTTATACCTTACAGGACAGGAGAATATTCAATGCTTTCCGACTCAGCCAGGCCGCGCAGACTCAGAAATCTTAAGTGGGCCCGCGACATGTTCAGGGAAACCCGCGTAGTAGCCGACAACCTTGTTTACCCGCTGTTCGTAGTGCCCGGGAAAAAATATAAAAAAGAAATTTCCTCCATGCCAGGCTGCTTCCATCTCTCGTCTGATGAGGCGGCGGCCGAGGCCGGACGCTGCCGCGATCTCGGCATAAACGTTGCGCTCATGTTCGGCCTGCCCTCAAAAAAAGACCCCCTCGGTAAGGAAGCCTACAACCCCAAAGGGCCGGTGCCGGAGTCGGTCAGGCTTATAAAAAAGGCCGTGCCGGACATGGCCGTAATAACCGACGTATGCCTTTGCGAGTATACCAGTCACGGACACTGCGGCGTGGTTAAGAATGGCCGGGGCGGAAATTTACTGGTAGACAATGATCTTACCCTGAAATTACTGGTTAAAGAGGCGCTGGTGCACGCCGAAGCCGGCGCCGATTTTGTAGCGCCTTCCGATATGATGGACAACCGCGTAGGAGCCATAAGGCAGGCCCTCGACGGCTCGGGTTTCCAGCAGACCGGCATACTTTCCTACGCCGCCAAGTACTCCTCGGCTTTTTACGGGCCTTTCCGCGAAGCGGCGCTTTCCGCCCCGCAGTTCGGCGACAGGAAAACCTACCAGATGGACCCGGCTAATTTCCTTGAAGCTCTGCGCGAGGTGGAACTGGATGTAATGCAGGGAGCGGACATTGTAATGGTGAAGCCCGCGCTGGCCTACCTGGATGTGTTGCGCGCGATAAAAGACAGGTTCCAGTTTCCCACAGCGGCTTATAACGTAAGCGGCGAGTATTCTATGGTGAAGGCAGCGGCGCAAAAGGGCCTCATAAATGAGAAAGCCATGGTACTTGAAATACTCACCTCCATAAAAAGGGCCGGCGCCGATATGATAATTACCTACCACGCCAGGGAAGCCGCCGTATGGCTAAACGAATAGATAAGCTGGTGCTGGACGCGGCACAGGTGGATATTCCGTGTTCAAGCCGCCCGTTCGCCGCCCTGGGCGCCGGTATCGGCGTCTCCGAGGCCGAAGTCCTGAAGGTACTGAAAGCTTATAAGAAAAAGGGCGTCATACGCAGGATAGGCGGCAGTTTTGAGACCCGCAAGATGGGTTTTTCCTCAACTCTCGCGGGTATGCGCGTGAAATCCGCCAGTTTAGCGGCAGTGGCCAAAGAAATCTCAAAATTTCCGGGAGTAACGCACTGCTATGAAAGGGAGGGGGAGATGAACCTGTGGTTCACCCTCGGTGTGCGCGGCGCTATGGCCGGCGTTGATAAAAAGATAGCCTCTTTCAGGCGTCTGCCCGGGGTGGAAAAATGTTATTCTTTCCCTGTCAAAAAAATGTTCAAGATAAAGACTTTCTTTCCGATATAAAATCATGGCCGAAAAAATCCTAGGAGACTTTTATGATGAAAAATACTCCATTTCGCCATAAACCCGGAGCGACAAGCCCTTGTCGGGTTGGTCTGCTATGCTATTTTGTGTGAGGGGATTAAAACTTATGGCACAGATACAATTTAAGGGCAGGCAGTTCGTCCAGAACCATCATTTGTCCGTTGAGTATCATGAACTCATACCGGATAAAAAGAAAAGTCTTACAGATTCTGTAAGTCTGAAAGACAATTTAATAATCCATGGCGACAACCTGAAAGCTTTAAAAGCGCTGTTGCCGACTTATGCAGGGAAAATTAAATGTATCTACATAGATCCGCCGTACAATACAGGGAATGAGAACTGGGCTTATAACGATAATGTTAATTCCCCGATGATGCAGGAATGGCTTGGCCGGGTAGTTGATAAAGAGGATTTAACCCGGCATGACAAATGGCTCTGCATGATGACGCCGCGGCTGAAACTCCTGCGGGAATTGTTAGCTGATGATGGAGCAATTTTTATTTCTATCGATGACAACGAACAACACCATCTCAGGATATTAATGGAAGATGTTTTCGGCGAAGATAATTTTATAGAGGAATTTATATGGAGGTCCAGATTAGGCAAGGGGGCCACATCTCAGAACACCGCCAAGCTCCATGAATATATTATCGCTTACGCTAAGGATATTGAGAATCTAGGCTTTAAGACAGATAAGCGAATAAGTGAGAAGGACGGGCAGGAGCGCCTCCGGCAGTGGGGCCAAGGGGACCGCAGAGAAGACAGGCCCTCGATGTATTACTCAGTCCATTCAAAGAAATATGGTGATATCTTCCCTAAAAAACCAGATGGTACCGATGGGCGATGGCGCTTAAGCCAAGCGTCCATGGAAAAACTTATAGAGGTGGGGGGAGTGTTCTTTGAAAAGCAGACGGACGGTAGAATTGAGGTCTATAAAACCATTCCTATTGGCACCGAAACCAATACCGCTTACTCCTCCATTCTGGATTCCGAGATTGTAAAAACCACTGCACACGGAAGCATCGAGCTTAACACGATATTCGGGAAGCAAGTCTTTGATTACCCAAAGCCCAGTTGCTTAATCAAAGAAATGGTTTCCTTAATAACACATGACGACAACACTGCAATTGTGCTTGATTCATTTGCCGGTTCCGGAACTACCGCCCAGGCAGTGCTTGAGTTAAACAAAGAAGATGGCGGAAACCGCAAGTTTATACTAGTGGAAATGGAAGATTATGCTGATAAAATCACTGCCGAGCGGATACGGCGCGTAATCAAAGGTATTCCGAAAGCTGCGGATGAAGTGCTAAGGAAAGGCCTTGGCGGGTCGTTCAGCTATTTTGAGCTCGGTAATCCAATAATCCCGGAAAATCTTCTGACGGGCAAAAATATGCCGACTTATAAGGAATTAGCGCGGTATGTGTTCTATACGGCCACAGGCGAAGAATTCAAAGAAAAAGCGGTTGATGAAAAGCGCAATTACATCGGCGAAACCACGCAATATGAAGCATATCTGTTTTACAAGCCCGATGTGGAATATTTAAAAAAGACCGCTTTAACTTTAGACATTGCAAAAAGTCTGCCGACCACCAAAAAGAAAAAGCTTGTTTTTGCACCGGCCAAGTTTCTGGATCAGGAACAACTGGATACCTATAATATTCATTTTTCACAATTGCCCTTTGAAATTTATCGGCGAATATAACCATATGGAATTAAAGGAATACCAGGTTAAAACCCTTAAACAGATACAGGGGTATCTGGAACAGCTTGCGGACTGGCGCAAAAAAGCGCAGGGTAATCCTGAACTTGAGATCGAATTTTCCGCAAAAGCCTGGGAAAAGGCACAGATTCAAAGATCGTATATTCCCCGCAAAAACGGGATAAAAGAATCCTTGCCTAATTTCTGCCTTAAAATCCCTACAGCCGGCGGGAAAACATTGCTTGCGGTTAAAACAATAGACCTGGTTAACACGATTTACCGGAAAAAAAGAACAGGGCTTGTGCTCTGGATAGTGCCAACGACTCAAATATACCGCCAGACGATTAAAAACCTCAAAGACAGAGAGCATCCGTACCGGCAGTCCCTGGATATTGCAAGCGGCGGACGAACAATAATACTGGAAAAAACTGCCCGGTTTTCACCGCTGGATATTCAGGAAAATCTTGCCGTACTAATGTTAATGCTCCCCTCCGCTTCCAGGCAAAATAAAGAAAGCCTTAAAGTTTTTAAAGACAGCGGAGGATTCCAGGAGTTTTTTTCCCCGGAAGATAATATCCCCGCGAACAACGAACTGCTTAAAAAAATTCCCAATTTAGACGCCTATACCGGTAAGAACAGTTTCTGGGAACATCAGATTAAAACTTCTCTGGGCAATACCTTAAGACTTTTATCCCCGCTTATCATCCTTGATGAAGGCCATAAAGCATACAGCGAAATAGCGCAAGGCACGCTTAGGGGTTTTAATCCCTGTATGATTGTGGAACTTTCCGCCACGCCGGCGGCCGGAAGCAATATCCTTGTAGATATAAAAGGGCGGGAGCTAAACGCCGAACAAATGATAAAGCTTGATTTACATATCATAAACAAGGCAAGTGTGGACTGGAAAGAAACCCTGCTGGCAAGCGTAAACCACCGGAATATTCTTGAAAGAAAAGCAAAGGAATATGAGGCGAACAGTGATGTATATATCAGGCCTATTTGTTTAATCCAGGCGGAGCGCACCGGCAAAGATCAGAGAACTGGGGACTATATACATTCAGAAGATGTCAGAGAATATTTAATCAAAACTGCGGGCATCCCCAAGGAACAGATAGCCGTTAAAACAAGCGAGAAGGATGAATTA
>CAZYFL010000112.1:0-7176 GCA_964646805.1 uncultured Elusimicrobiaceae bacterium
AGTTTCCGCCATTCTGAATTCTGACTCCTGAATTCTGACTACCTGAGCAGTTACCATAGATTAGCGCTTTGCCAGTTGAAGCTCTTCCTCGATGATGCTGCGGAGCTGGCTGAACATGAACGCCGGCCCCAGCCCGCGCAGGAGCCGGAAGAAATAATAAGCCTGCTTCGCCAGCCATGACGGCGAGACCGCCCGCCTTAAAAGCCAGAGCCTGACGGCCCGGTCGCGCAGCCGCTCCACGGCCCCGATGTCCACGCGCGGATGCCTCAGCACGTCGCCGGCTTTCCCGTCGTATTTCTCCCAGTCCGTGGTCTTCAGAAGTTTTTCCTCCTCCGCTTTTTTAAAGAACCGCGTGCCGGGAAAAGGGGTGCAGATGCTGACCTGTATGCTGTCCGGCTCGAAGTCGTTAAGGAATTCAAGCGTCTCACGCAGACTCTCCTCGTCGTCCTCGGGAAGACCTAGGGAAAAAGTGGCGTGGGTCTTTATTCTGCTGGCGCCGCACCATTCCACGACCTTCCGCACTTTAGCCAGGTCCAGGGGCTTGCCGAGGCTTTTCAACACGCGCGGGCTGCCGCTTTCCACTCCGAATTTTATCCCCACGCAGCCGCTGGCCGCCATTTTTTCAACCAGCTCCCGGTTCAGGTTCACCGCGTCGCCCATGCAGGACCATTTTATATCCAGGCCCCGGGCGGTAATTTCTCCGGCTATCGCGGAGACCTGGGCGGCGTTGATGGTGAAATCGTCGTCGTCAAAATAGATCTCCCGCGCCCCGTAGCGCCTCTTCAGCCCCTCCATTTCATCCACCACGCGGCCGGCGGAGAACGTCCTGTATTTCCCGTTGGAATACATGACCTGGTTCCAGAGGCAGAAATCGCACCTGTAGGGACAGCCCCTTGAAGCGTGCACCTGAAGGGCCGGCCGGTACTGGCAGAAACCGTCCCAGTATATCCCGGGGTCCGGCAGCCAGGAAGCCGGGAACATATCGCGGGCGGGAGCCGGCAGCTTATCCAGGGGATCGATCAACGCCCGGGGTCCGGAGAATTCCACGCCGTCCCCGGCGCGCCGGTAGACCCCCTTTACGCCGGAAACCGGCAGGTCGTCCCGCAACGCCCTTGCCAGTTCCAGCAGTGATTCTTCGTACTCGCCTATGAGCACAAAATCTATTTCCGGCCTCGTTTTCAGTATTTCGCCGGGGTAGACGCTGCTGTGGGGCCCGCCCAGCACAAGGCATGCTCCGCCGAGACGCTGTTTGATCCGCGCGGCCGCGTCCAGGTCGAAGCTGATGGTGGGGGTCGTCGTTTCAAAAAAAAGAATATCCGGTTTCTCCGCTTCGATCCGCGCGAGCAGGCCTTCCAGCGGCATATCCAGGGCGACGCAGTCGCAGGCCACGACTTCAAAACCGTCCTTCCTGAGCCAGGCCGCGGCATAGGCCAGGAAAAAGGGGAACGGGAGATAATGCGGAAGGGAACCCTTGCGTTTTATCCCGGAATGCGGCCAGCGCGAGCCGGAGCGGATGTAATATTTCTCGCGCCTGCCGTCCAGCGGGAAAGCATAGAGCGGGTTGAATAGAAAGACCTTCACAGTTTGTCCATCCGGCCGGTAAAGTAAGCGTTCGGGATCAGGTACCGGCTGATAAACACGCGCAAAGCGGCCACCGCCAGGCCCCTAAGCGAATCCGCCCCAGTGCGCAGGTGCTCTATACGGTTCACCCGCACCCAGGACATCTTCCCGAAACCGGCGGTCCCAAAAGTCTTCCTGACCTGGTCCGGGTCCAGGGCGGCCTCCCCGGGGGTGCGGTCCATGGAAAACAGCTTATACCACAACAGCGAATTCAGGGAGAAGGCGTACGGCTCAAAAAAGTAAACCCTGCCGCCCGGCTTAAGCACCCGCCTGAATTCAAGTGCGCATTCCCGCAGCCTGCCGGGAAAATGGTGGAGGACCCCGCCGCAGAACACGATATCGAAGCTGTTTTCCGGGAACGGCGTCCTGAGGATATCTCCGACAAAGAAACCGGCGTTCTTTACGGTGGCTCTGGCAAGGACGATCATCTCGTCCGAAACATCGAGCCCGGTCACGCTGAAGCCCATGTCGGCTAGGCTGCCGGAAAAAGCTCCGGACCCGCAGCCGGCGTCAAGTACCCGCAGGCCCTTCGCCTCCGTCGGGATGCCGGACGCCGCGAAGATCCTGGCGTACTCCCTGTCCGGATAAACTTTGTAAAGCCCGCGCTTCTTTGCCAGTTCGTTGAAAAACTCTTTATCGTCCATGGTTGCGCGTCTACAGGCCCCACCACCCGGCGATCGAATCCCTGTTGGCCTCCGCCCAGCGGCAGATGTCCAGCAGCGCCTCCGTGCGCGTACGCGAGGGTCTCCAGCCCCAGTGTTTTTCAGCCAGCCGCGTGTCGCTCACGTAATAGGGAACGTCGTAAGGGCGGGAGGGGGCGACGCTCCCGGGCAGGCCGGAGATCTTAAAAAAATCACGGCAGAAATCGTCCAGCTCGCGCAGGGACATTGAATTAGCCCCGCCGCCGCCTATGTTGACGATCTTCGGAGCTTTTTTATCCGGCTGTTTCATCTGCCTGATAAGCAGGCCGGCCACGTCCTCCGCCGTTACGAAGTCCCTGACCTGTTTGCCTTTTCCGCCGAAGCCGATGAACTGCAGGGGTTTGCCGAGTGCGCGCGAGCAGGCCCAGAAGGAAAAGATCCCCTGGTCCGCCTTCCCGAACTGCCCGGGTCCGCCTATGACCCCGGACCTGTTTATCCATAGCGGAAAGCTGAAAGCTTCCGCGTATTCCAGCGCCATTATCTCGGAGGAGAGCTTGGTCGCGCCGTACAGCGACAGGGGCGGTTCGGTGGAGAACTTCTCCGAGACGCCGTGCCTGGAAAAACCCACGGCGCCGGAGCACCCGGCCGGTTCAAAGCGCGTGGCTTTTTCTACAAGTCCCAGCGAGTTCAGCGCCCGCGCGGAATAAACCCTGCTTGTGCTGAGGAGTATCAGACCGCTGCCGTGTTTTTTACAATACTCAAGCAAATTCAGCGTGCCGGTCAGATTGCTGCCGACAAGCTGGGCGGAGGTAACGTTTCCCCACGCCGGGCCCATCCCCGCCAGCACCGAGGGATTGGCCGCGCAGTCTATGACCCAGTCGGCCTCCGGCAGCGCCCCGATATCGTCCTGGAGCCTGACGTCGCCGTGAACGACCTTCGCGCCGATCCGCGCGAGAAGGGAGAGATTGCCTTCCGAGCCGCGCCTGGACAGGTTGTCTATCCCGCAGACTTTCAGCCCGGGGACGGATTCCACTAGCCGGGCGGCCACCCGGCTGCCCACATAGCCGCATATTCCGGTTATCAGCGCTTTCATTGTTTCCGGCTCCGTCTTTTCCAGCCTTCGGCTATTTCGCTGAAGATCCCGGGCAGGGGAACGGTGATATCCCAGCCGGGATAATGCGCTTTGATTTTGCGCAGGTCCGACAGGTAGCAGATGTGGTCGCCCTCCCGGTTCTTGTCCACATATTCATACTTCATTTTTTTCCCGGTGATACGTTCCGTCGTTTCAAAAGCTTCCAGGATGGAGCAGGAATTCCCGCGGCCGCCGCCCAGATTATAGACTTCGCCGCTCCTCGGGGAAGAGATAAAGAGTTCAATGAGCCTCGCCACGTCCAGGGAGTGGATATTGTCGCGGACCTGCTTGCCCTTGTAGCCGTAGACTTTATAGACGCGACCTTCCAGGTTCGCCCTCACCAGATAGCTCAAAAAACCGTGCAGTTCCACGCCGGAATGGTTTGGCCCGGTAAGACACCCTCCCCGCAGGCAGCAGGTGTTCATGGAAAAATACCGGCCGTATTCCTGGACCATGACGTCGGCGGCCGCCTTGGAGGCGCCGAAAATGGAATGCTTGGACTGGTCGATAGTAAAATCTTCCGCTATGCCGTCCCGGAATTTTTCGTCAGCGTAATCCCAGCGCTTCTCCAGTTCCACCAGCTTTATCCGGTTGGGAGCGTCGCCGTAAACCTTGTTCGTGGAGGTATAGACGAAAGCGGCGCAGGGGACATGCCTGCGCACGGCTTCAAGCATGTTCATGGTGCCCACGGCGTTCACGTCGAAATCGTCGAACGGGCGCGACGCCGCCAGATCGTGGCTCGGCTGCGCCGCGGCATGCACCACCGCATCCGGTTTCAGCGCCTCCAGGCACTGCAGAACCGCCGCCCGGTCCCTGATGTCTATGGAATAATGGGCGTAGTTGCCGTATTTGGTTATAAGCTCCCGCTGCCTCCAGCTTGTATCGCCGCCCGGGCCGAAGAAATCCGCCCGCATATTGTTGTCTATGCCATGCAGGTCGTGGCCCCTCTCGGCGAAGTATGAAACGACCTCGCTGCCGATCAGGCCGCCGGAGCCGGTAACGAGTATCTTCTTTTTGCTTAAATCCATATTATCTCCGTTCTTCCGCAACCCCGGTCCAGCCGTTAGTCACAAGCCTTCAGGGAGCTCCTTAGCCAGAAGCGCCCGGTAATATTCCAGTTGTTTCCCCACGTCGTAGCCGTAGCGCGCGAATGTCCCGTATTCGTCCAGGCAGCTGGCCCACATCCTGTTCCCGTTGAGGAGATTCAGCAGGTTTTCGTTCTTCCAGCCGTCCCTCTCCAGTCCTTCAAGGATATTCGGGGTATAGCTTTGTCCCTTTTCCGGCAGTACGCTGTAAACGTACACGCCTTCCCTGAAATAGTCAAGCCGCACATGCTTTTCCCAGAAACCGTCGAAAATTTTCCTTTCCCGGTCCGTCCAGTCGAACTCCCTGTACGAGGCGTTATTCCTTAAGGCCTCCCTGTAATTGATCAGCAGATGGGTGAAATTCTCCGCGCGCAGCGCGGAGTAAAAGTCCTCCGGAGTTCCGGCCCGCCTCAGATAAACCATCAGCGGCTGCACGTTGTTCTCGATAGAGTAGGAGATAAAATCTCGCTCCATGCGGAAAGGCCTGCTTTCCCCGATGAAGAAAACTTTCGCATCCTGCGGCAGGTTCTTATTGATCCAGCTTATGGCGGCGTAGGGGGGATTCGGGTAGGACGGCCGGTTGACGGACAGGAATTCGTCCTTCGAGAGCCCTTTGGCCAAATACCCGTCAAGGCCCAGGGCCAGCGCCATAGCAAGCACCGATGTAAAGTTGACGGCGAGCATGACCGCCACCAGCAGTTTGAACATCTTGAAACGCTCCGAGACAAAATAAACCGCCCAGCCCAGGCAGACGGCGAGCGCGACGAAAAGCGGCAGCATGTACCTGTACGCGGGAGTGCCCATATACCAGACCGCGTACCCGGCGCAGAAGATGACGAGAGAATGTTTGACAAGCCTGTCCGTTTTCCTGAAAAGCAGCAGGCAGGGCAGGAGCAGCAGGAACACGGGACCGATATACGAAAGGGAATCGCCTCCGGCGAGCATCAGCTTCCAGGGGGACGAGAGAAAATCCGCGAGCCTGAAACCGAACACATTCAAAGGGGAGTTGATTATGCCTCCTCCGCCGCCGCCCACGATCTTCAGGTTCTCGCCGCCGAGCAGGGTATGAAAGAACGGCTGAACAGGATTGCGGGTAAAGATGAAATTCTTCAGCATCCAGGGCAGGGTGAACAGGAACACCGTCCCTAAGTACAGCGAAAGCTTTTTCATGGCGCGGGCCGGACCGTGGCTGCGCCAGACGCCGACCGCCAGAGAAACGGCGATGCCCGCCACCCAGAACGCCGCGGTATACTTCATTCCCGCCGAAATACCGGCGAAAACCGAGAACAGGGCGAACTCCCCGGCCCCGCCTGTCCTCAGCCAGTCAAGGTACGCCACATACGCCAGCGCGAAAAAGAACGTCACTCCGACGTCATTTCCGCACGTCCATGAATTCATCGCGAAGATCGGCGTGGAAGCCAGGATCAGGGCGGCGAACAGCGCCGCTTTCGCGTTATAGATCCTTTTGACCGAAAAGTAGGTCAGCAGCACGGCCAGCAGACCCATGACACAATGGATCATTCTCGCCAGGATCTCGTTACTCAGGGAAAGAGCCAGCATATAGAGCATGGACAGGTTGAGCGGGAAATTGGAGTGGCTGAGGAACCTCATGGGCTGGATCTGATGCTTCAGCAGGTAGTAGTCGGGGGCCGCGAGATGGTAAACCTGCGAGTCGTAAAAGATCTCCGGCACGAACGCCATGACGATGTTCAGAAATAAAAAAAGCGCGCCCAGCACGGACAGCGCCTTCCAGGCAAAACCGAGCTTCGCTATTTCGCCTAACTCGTTTTTCAGCGTATCTGATCTGAAGTTCCATATCCTGAGCCTGAACGCTGAAACGGCGCATCCCAGGAGAAAAACCGCGAGAATGAAGGGTTTATAGAGCGCGCCGAGGGCGCCCAGCAGCAGCATCAGATAGGCGATGGCGCCGAAACCGAGCCCGAGGGAAAAAATGAAGCGCTCCGCGGCCGTGACTTCCACGCGGAACAGGGACAGCAGCCCGCCGCCTATGCCGCGGGCCAGAAGGACAAGCAGCGAAAGGAACAGCAGATTCAGGAGGTTGGACGGCAGGACCCCAAAAAACCCCACGAGCGCGGCGATGAAGTCAAAACGAAAAAGCCCCCCGGCGATCAGATTGTTTACGTCCGAATGCAAAGGAAGGTACTTCCGGTATACGACGAAGAACCACGCCAGGAGAACCCCGAAGAACAGCCAGGGAGGAAACCTGAAGATTCCGGCTGGAGAAGAATTAAGACCGAGGCCGGCGGCGTCCGCGGCTTCCTTCCTTTTGAGCCTGTTTTTTTTCGACATACTGGGAAGAGTTCCGGTCTTCTTTTTTCAGCATGAAACACTGTATCTCTTCCGGCGGTTGGCGACGTTGACCGAAAATATCTTGCCGGGCAGGTCTGGGCCCCCACGTCCAGGGTTTCCACTATAATACTAAAAGCCGGGGAGGTTTTGTGAAATTAAAAAAATTCTCCTGGGCCCGGCTGTTGCCGGTCGTGTCATACGGCGGGGATGTTTGGTTAATCGTCAGCCGGGGCGGGTTCAAGGCTATGCCAGCGCCGTATTAGATATATGACCATCAGCAATTTGCGGAATTGCTGTTTTTTAGGGTGTCTTCTTTCCTTAAGTTTGGTAATATATAGTAACTACTCAGGTAGACAGTAGTCAGAATTCAGTAGTCAGGAGTAAGAAG
>CAZYFL010000113.1:0-7095 GCA_964646805.1 uncultured Elusimicrobiaceae bacterium
ACAAAAGAATGCTAGCATTGGTGTATAACAAAAGTCAATGCCCGCATTGATTTAAGGCAAGTGCGCTGCGTAGCCGGTCATAAGCCGCCGCGGCCTACAGGCCGTAGCGGTAAGGGGCTATACTAAAGGGCCATTCGCAAAAGATAGGCATCCCAGAATTCCCTGGGAGTGACCACGACAGTTTTCATATGGTGGGGAGGGAAATGAGATTTATTGCCAGTGATTAAATATTCCGCTTTCGCGGTTTCTGCACACTCCAGGAAACGGTTGTCAGATGAGTCGTTCCGGCAAATGTTCAGGGTCTTCTTCGGAGAAACCAATTTAGACCGGGATTTAAACAGGGCAAGAAAACTTCCAATCTTTCGGGGTTCAAAACCGAATCCTAGCCGACGCAACACCCGGTCCATCTCAGCCAGGATGGGATGTGAAACGGCAATATTGACTTTCCCCTGGAGGGCCAGGTCTAAGATTGCCGCCGGAAGACTATCCGCCGCCAGAAGGCCGGATACAATAACATTCGTGTCCAAAACTACGCGGATCACAATGCCTGCGCAGGTGCCGTATCAGGAGCTATGCTCATCAGACGGCCAAATGAGCACGCCTGGCCGCGCGAATCTCGCGTGAGATTTCTTTTGAAGTGATTTTATCCAGATCTTTGGCTTTAGATTCAAGTTGAAGCTCGACGACAACAGAGGCCCGCTTTTGTCTGAGGATAGTCATAAGGTAATCTGAAATACTCATCAAGACGGCCTTTGGCCTGCCCCTGGAGCTGACAAAATATCTAAGCTGACTTCGATCGAGGCCGTTGATAAGACCTGATAGTTGTTGCCGCGCCTGGTCCAAACCGATAATTTGAGTAGTCATTAATATTCCTCCAACCTATATATTAGTATACAGGTTGGAGTGCCAATAGTCAAGGGGCCCATAGGGTGGGGAAATACTCCGCGGCCCTCCCGCGCATAGTCATATTGACATGACTTTACAAATTGGTAAAATAGGGTATGCCTGAAATCACTCATGTCCCTAAACACCCGCTCCGCCGCTATCTATGGACATCCGTGCGCGATGATTTATCCAGAAAGATGGTATTTATCGGCGGGCCGCGCCAGGTTGGCAAAACCACCTTTGCCCTGAGTTTCCTGAAGACTCCGCCGAAAAACGAGACGCACCCTGCCTATATGAACTGGGACCGAAGCGAACACAGGGAACGGCTGTTAAGCGGAGAACTACCCGTCAACGAGAAGATTCTCCTTCTCGACGAAATCCATAAGTTCGCGCGCTGGCGCAATCTCGTCAAAGGATTTTACGACACGCAGAAATCAAAACTTTCCATTATTGTGACGGGATCCGCCCGGTTGGATTATTACCGCAAGGGCGGAGATTCCCTCCAGGGACGATACCACTACTACCGGTTGCATCCTATCTCGCTGCGCGAATTGGACCCGGCAGCGAACGCAAAAACGGTTCAACAGTTGCTCCGCTTTGGCGGCTTTCCGGAGCCGTTGTTTGCAGGCAACGACCGCGAGCATCGTCGCTGGCAAAAAGAGCGGCAGGATCAAGTCCTCCGCGATGATTTACGGGATCTGGAGCGGATCAGGGAAGTGTCCCTGATCGAACTCCTCGTTCATCATCTTCCACGCTGCGTGGGTTCGCCCCTTTCGGTAAAAAACTTAAGCGGGGTCCTGCAGGTGTCCTATGACTCGGCGGAGCGCTGGCTGACAATTCTTGAAAGGCTTTATGTCTGTTTTCGCATCTCCCCCTACGGAAGCTCGCGGATTCGGGCGGTGAAGAAGGAGCGCAAGCTCTATTTATGGGACTGGTCCCAGGCGCCGGAGGGTGGGCCGCGCTTTGAAAATATGGTCGCTTCCCAACTCCTTAAGTACTGCCACTGGCAGGAGGACACGCAGGGCTTGCGCATGGAACTGCGCTATCTGCGCGACACCGACAAGCGCGAGGTTGACTTCGTGGTTCTGCGCGATGGGGCAGCGGAGTTCGCCGTGGAGTGTAAGACCGGCGAATATGCGGTATCGCCGGCAAGCATTTATTTTAAGAAGCGCACCAAAATCCCGGCATTCTACCAGGTGCACCTCGGGTCCAAGTGTTTCACCCATGCCGGCAGCGGCGTGAGAGTCCTTCCCTTTGAGCGCTTTTGCAAGGAACTGGATCTCCCATAGCCGGTCGCCGCTGCCCGCCGCCTTCGGTTGTAGGGGCGGGGGGATGTTTCCGGGGGCTGCCTGAGCAGTTATGGTTATTTATGGAACTGGAAGAACTGCTTAAAAAATTCCGCGAATATTCCTCGCAGGACACCACCGTGCTGGAGTACGCCTGGACATACTCCAGCGAGGCCCACCACGAACAGAAGCGCGCCTCGGGCGAGATGTTTTTTGTGCACTGCGCGGCGGTGGCCGAGATCCTCGTTGACTATAAGATGGACCTGGAAACCGTGGCGGCCGGCCTGATGCACGACGTGCTTGAGGATACCAAGATTCCACGGGACAGCTTCAGGAAAGAATTCGGGGACGAGATCTATGCCCTGGTGTCCGGCGTCACCAAGATTGAGACGTTGAAATTCTCCTCGCGCGACGAGGCCCAGGCGGAAAATTGGCGCAAGATGATACTGGCCACGGCAAAGGACATCCGCGTCATAATGATAAAGCTGGCTGACCGCTTGCACAACATGCGTACGCTGAACTTTCTCACCAGAGAGAAACAGCTGGAGATAAGCCACGAAACCCTTTCTCTTTACGCCCCGCTGGCCCAGCGCCTGGGTATTTTCCAGTTGAAGTCGCAGTTGGAAGACCTTTCCTTCAAGTACCTGCACCCCGACGAGTACCAGAGCCTGCTGGCCAAGGTGCAGCTGCGCTACGCCATGCGGGAGAAGCTGTTGGAGGATTTTAAAACCGGGCTTGAGACGCATCTCAGCGGCGCGCAGGTGCCATGCCGGGTACTCTCCCGCGCTAAAAACATCTACTCAATTTACCGCAAGATGTTCCGTCAGGAGAAGCCGTTTGAGGAAATACAGGACGCGCTGGGAGTGCGCATCATCACGGACAGCGTCATAAACTGCTACTCCCTGCTGGGCACGGTGCATTCCATTTTCAAGCCGGTAGCGGGATCTTTCACGGATTATATAGCCGTGCCCAAAATGAACCTGTACCAGAGCCTGCACACCAGCGTGATGGCGGCTTCCGGAGAGATAATAGAGATACAGATACGCACCGAGGAGATGCACCGCACCTCGGAATACGGCATAGCCGCGCACTGGCGTTACAAGCTGGGAGAGAAGGGCGCCGACCGCCACCTGGACGAAAAACTGAACTGGCTGCGTCAGTGGATAGAGTGGCTGCAGGATCTCTCCAGCCCGCGCGAATTTATAGAAAGTTTCAAGACGGATCTGGAATTGGACCAGATATTCATCTTCACGCCCAAGGGCGAGGTTAAGCCGCTGCCGGTGGGCGCCACGCCCCTGGACTTCGCCTACATAATACATTCCGACATCGGCGACACCTGCATAGGCGCCAAAGTCAATAACAAGATGGCCCGACTGGATGTTCCGCTGAAGAGCGGCGACGTATGCGAGATAATAACCCGCAGGAACTCCGCCCCCAAGAAAGACTGGCTCATGTCGGTAAAGACGGCCGGCGCCCGCTCCCACATACGCAAATACCTGCGCGAGCACGGACAGCTGCAGGATTAGCAGAGGGGTGCAGGGGTGCAGGGGACGCTGCTTCCTAACTTCCTAATTCAATAAAGGGTTGTTTTTATCTTCCAATTTGCTGGTAAAAACACAGAATTACACCAAAATATCCCGACATCCCCTTGTCGGGATTGTCTGCTATGCTATTCTGGAAAGGAAAAAGGAGGACGTATGCCAAGACAAGCGAGAATAGATGTCCCGGGCCAGATGTATCATGTAATGTCGCGTGGAATAGAGCGCGGGCGTATCTTTATCTACGAAGAGGATTACGCCGATTTCCGTGAACGTATCGCCTTATGGTTGAATAAATCCGGCGGGAAATGCCTGGCCTGGTGTCTGATGCCGAATCATTTTCATTTCCTGGTATTAAGGGGCGTGCGGCCTCTGTCCGAAATAATGCACCACGCAATGACCGGCTATGTTCCGTCCCACACACTTAGCCCCAGTTTAGCGGTACCAAATCTCACATAACCGGACCCACCCTGAGGGTGAGCCAATCTCACATACCTGGACCCAGTTTTGGGGGTGCAAATCTCACCAATCCGGACCCAGGTAAATATGGTCATTGGACTCATCCCAAAACAGGCTATTAATGGCTAAGATGTCTCCGTTGATTTAAACGAGGAGGCATCGATGACATCACATACCAGGAGACGGCTTATGGACAGAAAAATTATTGAGTTGCTTATAACCGGCGTCGGCGTTAACAAGTTAGCCCGTACGCTTCATGTTGGCAAAAACCGCATCCGCGCACTGCGCCGTAAGGCGGAAGAAGCCGGCTATATAATCGCGGATGGCCGGCGCGGGGAGGTGGCTTTACCGCCGTATCCCGAGCGGGTTTTCCCCGATCCGGCGGACAAGCGCAGCGTGAAAAGTTCCGAGGCCGATAAATTTCTTGAGCCGCACCACGCATGGATGAAAGACCGCCTGAGCGTAGGGTGGCACGCCGTAACCGTATTTGAAGAGCTGCCGGCTTCCAGGCTTACGCGGGCAAGCTTTTACCGGTATCTGGTGCGGCACAAACTTAACCGGCTGGGTGAGGAATATCGCGGCGCTGTTACTGAAATCATCCACAAGCCCGGCGAGGCGCTGCTGGTGGACTGGGGCAAGCTTTGCGACGTCCGGGAGGGTCCCGGCGGCCGGAAGAAGACGCTGTGGCAGTTTACAGGGATACTGGGCTATTCGCGCAAACTGATGGTACGGTTGGTCTGGAGCAACGATGTCTCCACGACGCTGAAAATGCTTGAGAGCATGTTCCGGGAAATAGGCGGGGTTACCCTTAGGATAACAAGCGACAACCCGAAGTGTTTTACGCTCAAGGCGTCGAAATACGAGCCCATACTAAACCCGGCGTACGAGCGGTTTGCTGCGCATTACGGAGTCCTCATAGAAAGTCTGCCGCCGCGCGAGCCGAAAAAGAAAGGCAAGGTAGAGCGCCCGATCCCGTACGTGAGGCGGCTCTACGAAGCGCACGAGGAGATCTGGGAAGGGATTGAAGAGGCGCAGTCGTATATGGACAGGAAGGTGGGCATAGCCAACCAGCGCAAGCACGGCACCACGCTGCGGCGGCCGGGCGAGGTCTATGAGCTGGAAGAGAAAGCCAGCCTGAGGCCGCTGCCGGCATTGTCGTATGAGATCGAGCAGTACCAGGAAGGCGACGTACGGGCCGACGGGCATGTCAGGTTCGCGAATAAATATTACTCGGTTGATGAACAGTACCGCTGGAAGAAAGTTACGGTGCTGGCCGACAGCCGGAAAGTGAGCATTTATTTCCAGGGTAAACTGCTGGAAGTGCATGACCGTATTACAGACCCCAACCAGAGCAAATCCACGAAGCCCTGCCACATGAGCCCCTGGGAGCGGGCTATGCGCGACGACAGCATCTACCGGCGGCGGGCGGCCAGGCTGGGCATTAACGCGGAGGCGATGGTAATGGCGCTGCTGAAGCAGGGGCAGGGGTTTGTGGATACGCGCAAGATCTGGGGTATCCTGAGCCTGGATAAGCAGTATCCGGCGGAGCGGATAGACGCGGCCTGCGGGCGGGCGCTGAAGCTGGGCCTGCTGGGGTATCGGGCCGTGCTGAACATCCTTGCGGCGGAGGAAGCCCGGCTGGTGATGGAGAGGCATTGCGGGGCCGTTGCGGAGGTGAAGCCCGCTAAGGATTACAAGTTCCTGCATTCCCTGTCGGAATATCAGGAGCAACTGGCGTTGTTTGAGTTGGCAAATCAGCAGAAAGGAGGAAGGGCATGAACGTTGAAACGATAAAGACGCAGTTACGGAAACTGAAGCTATCTACGGCGGCGGCGGAATTCGATGAGGTGGCGGCTAGGCACAAGGCCGCGGTATCGCTGCATTGGGTATCGGAGCTGCTTGAGCGTGAGATAGACAAGCGCCGGGAGCGGTCGCTTGAGAAGCGTATAGCGCGCTGTGTGCTGCCGGAAATCCGGACGCTTGAGGAGTTCGACTGGCAGTTCAACCCGAAGATAGACCGGGAGAAGATCGAGGAGCTGTCAAAGCTGGAGTTCGTCAAGAGCAACCAGATAGGGCTGTTCCTGGGCAAGCCCGGCACGGGGAAGACGCATATGGCGCTGGCGATCGGACTGCTGGCGCTGAAGGCCGACCTGCGCGTGTATTGCGCCAGCGCAAAAATGCTGGCGTATGAAATAACGCTGGCACGCGCGAAGAACACGCTGGACGCCCTGTTCAAGAAAATCCTGTCTGCGGACCTTTGGATCATCGATAACTGGGGCGTGGTGTCCATGGGCCGGGAGATCGCGGAGGAGGTGTTCGACCTGTTCGACCGGAGGAAATATAATTCCGCGATGATACTGACTTCAAACCGCGACCTCAAGGAATGGAACGAGTTGTTTCCCGACCCGGTGCTGGCGAACGCGACGATAGACAGAATGTTCGACCGTGCGGAGGTGGTTGTGTTCGAGGGGCAAAGTTATCGGTTGAAGGGACGCATCGAACTGCCGGACTTCAAAACCGGAATCGAAACTCGAAGACCGGTAGGGTTTCCCCGGAGCCTTGAATAGTCCCAAAAGCGGTAGCGATTTTTTTGACCGGAATGGGCACAAAGAAAAAGCAAAAAACCGCTCAAAAAAGTTGCAGGGCAGGAGGTTAAAGAGTTAGACTAGAAAACAGCCTGAAAAGGTGGGTCCGAATTGGTGGGACGATACTGGGTCCCAGTTGGTGAGACGCGACAACCTACGCCATCAACTTCAATTTAAGACACCGCCGCGCCGGGCACGTGTTCCAGAACAGATATAAAGCGATAATCTGCGACCTGCAGGAATATTTATTCGAACTGGTGCCATACATACACCTCAATCCGCTGCGCGCTAGCGGAAGTTTCCTAGTTATGGGCTGGCAAAAGCAAGGAAAAGGAAGATTTA